>CANQQN010000101.1 GCA_947625995.1 uncultured Lachnospiraceae bacterium | reverse complement strand
CTGTACGGCGGAGAATCCAAATAGTATCAGATCTGACGACTGATTAAAAAAAGACGGGCGTTCTGAAAGTTATAAAAAACTTTCGGAGCGCCCATTTTTTAGAAAAATTCTTTAATTATTCCAGCCAACGCATCTGCCTTTGACAATATCCGACAGAGAGTATAAACGTGTTGTACTATCTGTTCTTGCCGCTTCTAAAATTCTTTCATCAAATCCAGACTCTGAAAACAGCATATAATAAAAATCCGCTTTTCCTTTCTGCGGCGAGAGCTTTGCAAGCGTATCAAGGTATTCTCCATAGCTGAAGGGTCTGCCTTTAAATTTACATTCTCCGATCAGATATTGTTTCATACTGCTGGAGACTGCAACAATATCGATCTCTGTTTCCGCCGTCCGTGTTCCATTTGGACTTTCTGCGTCTCTCAATGTTGTCTTCCCGATCCATCGCCCCATTTTGGAATAGCGGAAAGGAAGCGCTTTATCTCTTTGCAGCTTCTGAACGAACTGCCTGCAGACGTCTTCAAACGCAAGAGAGGCATACTCATGCAGCAACGGTTTGATCTCATAAGCGTACACACCGTCTACATCTCCGGCTTCCAGATCCGAATAATGGGCAAACACAAAAGCGTACCAGAAGCGGAAAAAATTATCTGTTAGTCTATATGTGCCGCGATTGGCATTTGCGTATTCTTTTGTACCTACATTGACAGAAAACTCTCTTTCTATAATACCAAGTTCCATCAGATTTTTAAGATACACACTTGTTTTTGAGGTATCATCAATAAGAGATTTCTGGCTAATCTCATTTAATCGTGTACTGCCAAGCGCAACCGCTTCGATCAGAGAATTATAGATCTGTGTTTCCCGAAGTTCCTGCCTGAGAAGAAATTCCACTTCGCTGTATAAAACACAACCCTTTGTCAAAATATTTTTTTTGATATTGTCGGCAAGAGATATCTCCGGATCAAATTGATTTAGATAATGCGGGATTCCGCCAAGCACAGAATATGCCAGAATCTTATCCTGATCGGAAAAATCAGGAAAAAACTTTACAGCATCATAAAATCCCATCTCTTTCATTTTATAAATACCGGTTGCCCTTCCATAAAGAGGATTTTTTTCTGAAAGCAAATCCTTTTCAATAAAACTCATTGCGCTTCCGCATAAAACGATCATGACATTTTCGTCCTTTAACACTTCGTCCCACAGAGTCTGCAAAATTGACGGAATTCCCGGATTGCTTTTACACATATATGGAAATTCATCAATAATGAGCATTTTTTTATTCTCACCGTAAGGAAGCTCCGGCACGGCTCGAAATGCCTGTTCCCAATTGGAAAACTGACTGACATATTTCCCCGCAGGGATACCTTCTCTCAAAAGCATTTCAGAAAAATTTCTCAGTTGCAGATTGTCCGTACACTCCCGGCATGCAAAAAAAACATGTGGTTTTTTTTGACAAAAACGTCTGAGAGTTTCTGTTTTCCCGACGCGGCGCCTGCCGTAAAGCACAACAAGCTGGCCTCCGGCAGCATGGTATCTGCTTTCTAAAAATTCTATTTCTTTTTCACGCCCAACAAACATAAAAATGCCTCCTCATAATTCAAATCGTGATTTACTAAATTATGATTTGATATTATTATATCAAGAAAACATTTCAAAAACAACCCTTTATTAAAAAATCATTACATATTAAATCTTTATCTTCAAAAAAGGACTGACAGATTCAAAAAATCATTCTGAATCTGCCAGTCCTTTATTTTACGTATTCTTATCTCTATATTTTAATATCCCTTAACCGCTGCCCGGCTGTTTTCCACAAGAAACTGCAGAAACACATCCAGATTGGTGTACGCGCTGTCTTTATACTGTGCGGCACTATCCGCCGGATCCTCCGGATTCAGACCCATGAATTCCTCCCAATGATCGCTCATGCCGTCATGATCTGTGTCCGTATATCCCTCATAGCTTGCAAGCTTCGGATACCTGCCCTGCATCCAGTTGAAATATTCCTCACCGTACAGGTCAAAAGGCTCCTTCTCGTTATCCCAACCTAAGGATTCTGAAGGTGCGTCAATGAGCTTCCCTTCTTTGCCGCTCTTGTAGGCGTCGATCATGGCTCTGTCTACAGAATCCCGGCTAAGGGACGTTCCCACGCTTTCCAGCACGGCCTTTTCTGCCTCCGCAGCACTCTGAATTCCTGTCATTCTGCTGTGTTCAAAAGGCGCGGACAAGAAATAAGCGTTTTTGTCGATCACAAGTCCGCTCTTCAGAAAATATGGATTGTCCTTGGTCTCCAGCACATCGTTTTCAAAGCAAACCAGTTCTCTTTGATCCTCTCTGACTTCCCCTTCCACCATATTTCCGGAAATATACATTTTATTGCCGATACAGGCTTCCGCAAAGACGTATGTATCATTGGACAGAGGACCTTTTTTAAACACGTTGTTGATATAATTGATATTTGTGGTATGGATCTCTACGCCATTGGGATCTGCGTCCGCACAGGTACCGCTCTTTTTCCCCGACCAATTATAGACGACATTATTGACAAACTCAAAGTTAAAGTTTCCATTGTCCTTTTCGTTTGGCATATAATTGCCTGTCATGGGCATGCGGCTGCTGTGGCTTGCGTAAAAATTATGATGATAAGTCACAGAGGAACCCTGCGCCCCGCGGATCAGGCTGCCCATTCCGTGACGGGTACCCACCAGTCTGGAAACGCGAATGCTTTCCGTCACCATGCACCACTGCACGGATACACGGTCGCTGACATCATCATAGGTAACGCCATCCCCGCTGGGTGAAACGGACAACGTCTCATCGACAGCCCAGCTTGTGGAACAATGATCGACGATCACATCCTTGGACGCCTGTACCCAGATGGCGTCCTCCTCATTTCCAAACAATGCGCCCTGATCGCCGGGCCGTACGCGGATATACCGCAGGATAACATTGTTTGCTCTGGATACCACCAAGCCAAAGTTTGCCAGACAGATCCCGTCGCCCGGCGCCGTCTGCCCCGCAATGGTGATGTCGCCGTTTTTGACAGTGAGCCTGCTTTTCAGATAGATCGTCCCTGATACTTTAAAGATCACGATTCTGGGACCTGAAGCCTCTACAGCTTCGCGGAGCGATCCCGGACCGCTGTCATTTAAGTTTGTCACCTCATAAACTTTTCCGCCTCTGCCTCCTGTGGCGTTCTTGCCAAAGCCGTCTGCTCCGGGGAATCCCACGTTCTCGTCCGACAGATTGGCAAACCAATCAGGCACGCGGTATACCACCGGCTCCGGTGATAATGTGGGTTCCGGCGTTTCACTGACCGCCGGGGTCTCGTAGGGCATCGGCGCAACCAGCTTCACCACCGTCTTTAAAATCTGCAGCGCGTCCTCCGAGGTGATCTTGCCATCCTTGTTTAAATCTGCAAGAACGACTTTTTCTGGCTCCTGCAGCGTGTCAAGCTTCACAACATGCTTCAGTACCAGCAGCGCGTCTTCCGAGGTGACCGAGCCGTTTCGGTCGATATCACCGTAATAGATCTTTTGCAGATCCGAGGCCATTGCTCCTTTTGCCGGCATAACAAAAATTCCTGCCGCCAGCGCCAGCGCCATGGCGCAGATCCATCCTCTCAAATTCCTTCCTCTAAGTTTCACTCTACCCCTCCTTCTCTTAGTTCTCAGAATCGGGCAGCCCCATTGCTTCCCCATATCCGGGAGCAAATTCCACAGGCACCCATCCGATAGTATCCTGATATACCTCCACCCATGCGTGGGCGCGGTTTCCGGATACCACAAAAGCTTCTCCGGGCTTCATATCTTCCGCATCCTGCACCGTCACCGTATAGCCTTCCACATACCGGGCCGGAATACCCAGATACCGGTAGATCAGAGCCGCCACCGTGGCGTAGTGGATATCGCAGCCCTTCTTTTTTTCCATCAACAGGCTTCTCAGGAAATCTTCATCCTTCGCCTCATAATTTGCCTTCTCGTCATAAATCAATGTCTCCGACAAAAACTGCGAGATCAATATCTTCGCCTGTTCATAATCAATATGGCCGTTTCCTACAACCGCCGGCTTATTCAGCAGGCGTTCAAATACTTCCTTCTGCTCTGCCGTCAGAGAGGTAAAAGTCTTGTAAGCAAACGCGTTATAGTAGCTTTCCCCACTGATATAGGCATCGGCTTCCTCTACCTGCCGGTTCTGCAATTCAAACAAACGGGCGTCCATAGAGACAAGCTTATCCCATACCGGCTCGCAAACATGAAATTCATAATTTCTAAGTCCAAAAAAACTTGTGGTTACAGAATTAACGTCACTGTTCTTGATCACGTCAAATTTTTCAGGATCCGTCACCTCATAGGGAAGATACACATATCTGCTGTCCGCATTCATATTCTTCACTTGCACTTTTCCCGGACTTTTCTCCTCACTCCCAAAGGTAAACAGCTGGTTCAGGCGATACAACTGGCTCTGTCCGTAGAAATCCTGTTTGTGCAGCCAGTAAAACAGCGAGGCATTTTCATAATTGGTCTCATAGGACAACTCCTGCCAGTCCATATCGTCAAAGCTGCTTCCCACAAATCCGCGAAGATACATGGGCTGAGGATTTTCCATGGTGACAAAAAGCGCCGCGCCTTCCTTTTTCCCCACGGTCTCCAACCGGGAAAGCCGTCCTTTGGGATAGGAATCCACAGGTCTTTTTTCATAACGGATCTTCTCAACAACGTTTTCAAAAACAGGATGCACCGGACCGGAGCCTGCGATCAACTGGGCGATCCCACCGGCAATCAACAAGATTCCGACCATGCACGCGATGGTCACCAACTGCTTCTTCACTTTTCTGGTCGATGTTCCGGCAAGCCCCGCGATAAACAGCAGCGACCCGGCAAGCAAAAGCGCCGCCATTTGTCCGGGCGCGACGCCAAACACAACGGTCAGGATCATCAGGATCAAAGAAAAAACCGCCGGGATACTGAGATGCTTTCCTCTTGCCGAAATACTGCATAAACAAGAAACCACCCCGGAAAACAACATCATAAAAAAGGTAGCGTACAGCAGCAGATTTTCTTCCGATACCGTCGTAGCAAATTTTGTATACAGATGTGGCGTATTTTTGCCAATCGTCTCGATTGCCTGATTCAAAAGCACAAAAAGCCCGCCGGCTGTAAATTTTGAACCTAGCGCAAATCCGATCACAAAAAAACCGGTGATCACAAAAAGCAGCCCATAGATCACCGCTCTCTTTTTCCAGAAAAAATTTATCAAAAGGATCAGCAGGATACCTGTAGCGGTCACCAGCCAATCGTGATATTGAAGTCCGAACATCGATGTCAGGGACAATATGATCCCCAAATACAGACACAGGGAAACCACGGCGCCCAAGATCATTTCCGGAAGCATCGGACAGATCTGCCCTGCAAAATAAGAACGGAGTCTCTTACTCATCTTTTTTTGTTACCTCCTCCGGCAGCACCTGCGTCTTGCCTGTAAGTTCCCTGCACGGAACGGAATAAGACACCAAACCGATCAGGTCATAAATATCCACCGTTTCCACGCCGACAGACAGCTTTCCGGTATACTGTGAAGCAACAGGCACATGGATTTTTTCCTCCTGATAAGGCTTCACCGCATTAGAAAAGGAGATCTGTACCTCTTTTTTTTCATAGCTGCAATGTATAATCCCTTTTACGGAAAAAACCGGAAATGCGCCTGTATTTTTTAAAGAAAGACAGATCGCGTCCTTTGCCTTCTGCTTGATCTCCTCCGGAACAAGAAGCCTGACCTGCAGTTTTGTTTTGGCCTTGGCAACAGATATCAGAGAAAACAGCAGAATGCCCCCTGTACCCATCAACAACACCGCGGAGAAAAAGCTTTTTGCCCCCGCGAAAAAGAGAATCACAAACAATGACCAGATTCCAAATCCAATTCGTCTTTTCAGCATAGCTGCACCTCTTTTCTAATATCACGACCTGCCTGCGCGATCCCAAGCTTAGCCAAACGCTCTGCCCTTGGCGCATCGTCCCCTATGTATATCAGGAAATCTTATGTATAAACAATCCGCTGCGGAGCTTCGGCTCAAACCAAGTAGATTTCGGAGGCATAAGCCTGCCCGCATCCGCCACAGCAAATAATTCTCCGATAGACGTAGGGTACATGGAAAACGCAAGCTTCATGTCAGTGTCCCCTCGGCGCTTCAACTCGTCCAAACCACGGATACCGCCTACAAAATCGATCCTTGGATCTGTTTTTGGATCTTGAATGCCCAGCACCGGGCCAAGCAGTTCATTTTGGAGAATGGACACATCCAGTCCTTCTACCGGATCATTGGAACAGATCTCCGGTTTGGCGCGCAGCGCATACCAGCAGCCATCAAGATACATGCCGAAAGTCCCCTTTTGCATTGGCCTGTAAGGCTGCTCTCCTACTGTCTCCACATGGAATTTTTCTGATACCTTCCCTAAAAACTCCGCTTCCGTAAGGCCGTTCAGATCCTTTACCACCCGGTTATAATCCAAGATCATCAATTCCTTATCGGGAAACAACACCGACAGGAAATAATTGAATTCTTCACTGCCATCATAATCCGGATGCGCGCTTCTGCGCTTTAACCCTACCTTTACGGCGCTGGCCGCCCGGTGATGTCCGTCGGCAATGTAGATTTCCGAGATATCCGCAAAAGCGTTTTCAATGGCTCGGATGTCTTCTTCTCTGTCGATCTTCCACACCGTATGCCGGATCCCGTCCTCAGCGGTAAAGTCATAGAGAGGTTCTCCGGCCTTGGCCTTCGCCACGGTTTCATTGATGAC
>CANQQN010000100.1 GCA_947625995.1 uncultured Lachnospiraceae bacterium | reverse complement strand
ACTTTTTTCTTATCTTACCATGAATCGTCACGTTCAGGGCTTATTTTGTGCGAATAATTTTACCTTTCAGAGCTGTTCCGTATCCAACCATGCTGCGGTGCGTTCCACACACCCGGCGCTGACCATCATGGGATATCTTCCGTAGACAACAAGCTCCCCGTAATATCCTCTGTTTTTCGCAATCTCTTTCGCATTCAGTTCTATGGGCGCGGTCAAAAAGCATGGCAGGCCGGCCTCTTTCGCTTTCGACTTCCAGAACGCGCAAGCTCTTTTTGAAAACCCATAGATTGTAAAGTCACACAAAATTTGACGGACCGTCCCCGCGGATTTTAACCGATTTAGGACAAAAGCATGTTCATCGATATTTCTGACGACAAAT
Source organism: uncultured Lachnospiraceae bacterium (assembly GCA_947625995.1). Lineage (GTDB taxonomy): Bacteria > Bacillota > Clostridia > Lachnospirales > Lachnospiraceae > CANQUC01. The sequence goes on along the minus strand of CANQQN010000100.1, from coordinate 6,626 downwards.
CCGTCAAAATAATACAGCAGATCCTCAAATCTTTTTTCAAAGACCGCCCTCGTACCAGCGCGAAACACAGCAGGCATCCGTAAAAAAAGTGTTTTGCCGCCCCCTTTTACGGTTGCAAACATGGCGCAGCTTTCCCGAAACCTTTCAGTTTCTTCAAGAAAAAGCAGGGAACTGTCGATATCGATCCGCGCAAGTCCCGGACAAGCTTTGATCCCATGGTACTGTTCTTCCGTCTCCACAGAGGCGCTGAGCCGATAGGCGGGACCGTCTTGGGACAACTCCATCCCGTCCGGTGAAATATCTTTATTTTTCACCCAATCATCCTGACAGGTCAAAGCTTTTACAGGCTGTCTGGCAAAAGACGCCAGTATCTGTGCCTCCGCCATCTCCAGCGCCTGTCTGCGCAGGGCGTTCAGCGCCTGCTTTGGCATAAAGACGCTGCCTGTTATTTTGCAATCAAGGTCTACCAGTACAAAGGAAGTCGCCCCTGTCTTTTGCATCTGTCTGCGCACCGTATCCTCGTCAAGAGGTTGTTTTTGCGCGGGCTGTACAGTCTCTCCATAGCAGGTAACGGACAGACTGCCGTCCGTAAGCTCCAATCGGGCAGGCAGGCCGGGCTTCAGATAAATAGTCCCCCGCAGTTGTCTTTTTAACGACTGTCCGGCAAGGGAAAAGAATCTGTCGGACAGCTTTGTGTTATTCGTACGGTATAGCATCAGGGTCTGCCCTGAGGGAGGCTTTGCGAAGGAACGGAGAGGAACCGCCGCCTGCGTCCCCGCTTTCCGGGATTCTGACGCATGAAAGGACAACACAACAGATTCTTCGCTGTCACGCAGTTCCAGCATGTCTCCCTTGAAGATATCCTTTGAAAAGGTACACAAGATCCGTCCCTCTTTGACCTTCCCTGTACCGGCCGGCAGGCCGAAATGATTTGGACGGGCAGCAGAGATCATATTACCGGAATTGTGCTGTCTGAAATACCCTTCGGTCATACCCCCACGGTTATAAAGATCCATAAGAAGTTCCAGATCTTGCTCTTGGACCTTATAGTCATCCGGAAATTTTTCGTAGAGATCCAAATATTTTCTGTATACGGAAACAACCCCGGCGGTATAGGCAGGATTTTTCATTCTCCCCTCGATCTTAAGGGAGTCCGCGCCGATCTCATACAGATCCGGTATGACAGACAGCCCGCAAAGATCCTTTGGGCTTAAATAATGCCGGCGGCGTCCGTTTAATTCATAGGGAAGCCTGCAGGGCTGGGCACAGCGCCCCCTGTTGCCGCTTCTTCCTCCCAGAAGGCTGCTGAAAAAACAGAGACCGGAATAACAATAACAGAGCGCCCCGTGGATAAAAACCTCCAGTTCCAGACCGGAAGCTTTTTTTATGGCGGCAAGCTCCTTCAGGGAAAGCTCTCTGGCAGGGACGATACGGACCGCCCCCTGATCCCTGAGAAACCTCGCGGCGTCCACCCCGGTGACAGTCATCTGCGTGCTGGCGTGAACCGGCAGGTCCGGAAATACCTTTCGCACATAAGAAAAAACGCCTATATCCTGAATAATAACACCGTCCAGCCCGGCCTCATACAGCGGGGCCAGATACTCATAAAGCTGTAATTCTATCTCCTGTTCCTTTAAAAGGGTGTTCAGGGTAAGATACAGCTTTTTGCCATGCATATGTGCATAATGTATGGCATCCACAAATGCGCGCTCTGTAAAATTGTCTGCATAGGCCCGCGCCCCAAAGCGGGTTCCTCCGGCATATACAGCGTCGGCGCCGGCGTTATAGGCAGCCATCAGGCTGTCGTAGGAACCGGCAGGCGCCAAAAGCTCAATTTTTTTCATATGCTTCCAGTCCAAAATGATGATACGCCCGCTCCGTGGCCACCCGGCCTCTGGGCGTGCGGTTAATCAGGCCGTTTTGTATCAGGTACGGCTCATATACGTCTTCAATGGTGCCGGTATCTTCCCCGATGGCTGAAGCCAGCGTTTCCAGACCAACGGGACCTCCCGTAAATTTTTCAATGATCGTCAGCAAAAGCTTCCGGTCAATGCGGTCCAGCCCCAGTGTATCCACATCAAGAAGGTCCAGCGCCTCTTTCGCGATATCCTCCGTGATGGCGCCGTTATGTTTGATCTGCGCCACATCGCGCACCCGTTTTAAAAACCTGTTGGCCAGACGGGGCGTCCCGCGGCTTCTTCTGGCAAGCTCCATGGCTCCGGCAGAGTCGATCTCCACCTGAAGCATTTTTGCGGAACGGGTGATGATCTGCGCCAGTTCTTCCCGGGTATAATATTCCAGCCGCATGACAATGCCGAACCGGTCCCGGAGGGGCGCTGTCAACATACCCGCTCTCGTAGTGGCGCCCACTAGCGTAAATTTGGGCAGATCCAGCCGAAGGGATCTGGCAGTGGGGCCCTTCCCGATCAGGATATCTATGGCATAATCTTCCATTGCGGGATAAAGCACTTCCTCCACCTGTCTGTTCAACCGGTGGATCTCGTCAATGAAAAGCACGTCGCCTTCCTGAAGGTTATTCAATATCGCAGCGATCTCTCCGGGCTTTTCGATGGCCGGCCCGGAAGTGATCTTTAAATGAACGCCCATTTCGTTGGCAATGATCCCTGCAAGAGTCGTTTTCCCTAGTCCGGGAGGCCCGTAAAACAACACATGATCCAACACATCCGATCGTTGCTTTGCCGCGTCCATATAAATTTGCAGGGTGTTTTTGGATTTGTCCTGTCCCACGTATTCCTGAAGAGTCTGGGGCCGCAGGGAAGATTCTATATTCACATCATCAGCGGTCATTTCTGTTGTAATGATTCGTTTCGGCATAATGGCTCCTATCTTCTATCTATAGTTCAATTTCAAAACAGTTTTTTTAACGCGGCCTTTAACAGCTGCTGCGCATCCAGAGACTCCCCGTTTTCCACAGACTTTACAGCCTTCATTGACTCTGCGGCGCTGTAACCGAGAGCGGTCAGCCCCTGCACGGCGTCCGAAACTGCCTGCGAATTTTCCGCCGGTTCTGCGCCGGCTATGGCGCTTCTCTGGGTGAACGCTTCTTCCAGAGACACTTTATCCTTCAACTCCATAACTACCCGCTGCGCTGTTTTCTGCCCGATCCCCTGTGCTTTGGAAATACTTTTTACATCCGCGGACAGCAGGGCAAATTTCAGGTCGTTGGCAGACATGAGGCTTAAGATGCCAAGAGCCGCTTTCGGGCCCACGCCGCTAACGCCGATCAGCAGTTCAAACATATCCAAATCATCCTGCTCCAGAAAACCATAGAGGGCAATCGCATCCTCCCGCACCTGCATATGGGTAAACAACTGTATCTGGCTGCCCGGCTTTGGCAGCGCGGACAAGGTAAGGGCCGAGATGGCCAAACGATATCCGACGCCCTGTACGTCCACAATGATTTCATTTTCTCTGATAAGCGCAAGGGTACCTCTCAAATACCCGATCATATAATACCTCCATTCAAAAATGCAAATCTGGGCAAAAGCTCCTTCACAACGATCCCGATCAGCATGCCGGTTACAATCCCCGCCGCCAGAAGCACGGGTATATAATAGACCAGACTGCGAGATTGCAGCACCAGCATGGCGATGACAAGCTGTCCCCCATTGTGGGAAACTGCGCCGAGAATACTGACGCCGACCACACTGAACAAATCTGTTCTTTTGACCGCACACATCACGATCAGGCTCAGCATGCCGCCCGCCAGACTGTAGATCATAGCAGCCATATTGGAAAACAAAAACCCACTGAGCAGGATACGCAGCAGGGAAAGCAAAAATGCCGGGCCCGGGCCAAAAAGGTACAGGACCAGAAGCACGGCCGCGTTTGCAAGCCCGAGCTTGACCCCCTGAATGGGGATCTGTATGGGAATCAGCATCTCAACATAACCCAGCAGGATCGCCGCCGCAAGAAGAAATCCAAAGACCGCAACAAAACGGGAAGAATGTTTCATCGTATCTTTCATAGCATTCCTCCTTAATCTGCTATGGCGTCATATTTTGACGGACTGCCGCCGCTGACGGCGATCAGGACCCGATTGGGAAGGCAGGCGATAGTCTCTCCCATCCTGCTGATGCCATGCCGGCCCATGCAAAGCTTGTCCGGGCAGTCGGCTTCCGTAACCCTCGCCACGTTATCTTTAATCTCCAGACGGCAGTTTCCGCCGTCATATCCCTCAATATCAACGATCCTATCTTCCGAGAGAGAATAAACAGCGGTCTGTCTGCCGTCCACGGAGACCACCACAAGACTGCCCTCTTCCCGTCGAAGAAATTGAAACAAATATATACACAGAGCCACCAGCAAAATGACCCCCGTCAGGATCCAGTCATTTCTTTTCATTGCGCACCTCCGGCGAAAATGCCGTCAACCGGCAACAACTGTATTATACACGAAAAAAAACATCTTTTCAACTACAGGAAAATCAGATATAATATCTTTACCATATACGATACGGAGGCAATTATGGACGACAAGATTACACTGTTCCTTGATGACGGAAGAGAACTGGAATGCGAGATCCTGACGATCTTTGAAGCGGACGGCCAAGATTATATCGCGCTTCTTCCTACCGGCCCTGAATATGAAGAATCCGGCGATGTTTTCCTTTACCGGTATTCGGAAGACGAAAATCACGAGCCCATCCTCGACAATATCACAAGCGACGAAGAATACGAGATCGTTGACGAAGCTTTTGACGAGTGGCTCGACGCAAACGAGTATGACGAGATCGTCGATGAGGAAGAATTGGATTTCAACAACTGACTCTGCTATCCATATCCGGGAACGCTTCTTTCAGAAATCTGGAAGGCTGCAGCTTTTGCTCTTCATTTTTTACGAAGAGAAGCTGCAGTTTCTTTTTTGCGCGGGTCATAGCCACGTAGAACAGTCTGCGCTCCTCTTCGATGTTCTCTATGACGCCATGCCTGCCGTAGGGGGTGATCCCCTCATTGACATCCAACACGCACACATGATCAAATTCCAGACCTTTTGCCCCGTGCATGGTAGACAAAACCACAGCCTGCTCTTCCTTTGTATGTTCGCTTTTTTCCATCCGTTTCTTATCCTTCAGAAAACGCTGATAGTCCTCCCAACTTTTCATAGGCGTCAGCACCGATGCAAATTCCTCGAGAATATCTGTATATTCCTGAAGATCCGTCCCTGTTTTATCTGCGTATTTTTTCAGAAAACCGTCATAACCCATTACCTTCCGTATATACGCGACCGCCCCGTAAGGAGGCAGACCGCCCAGCAGCCGGTTATGCTGCCGCCATTGCCGGATAGTACCAAGGATCTGCGGGTGGGCGCACAGACGGCGTTCCAGAATATCTATTGATATCGGGGTCTTGAAAGAAACCATTGCTTCTGCTACGGTTTCCCTGCTCAAAAACCGTTCCGGCTTGTTCATGACCGCAAAAAATTCCTGTGGGCTGAAACAGTCCCGGGCAATATGTATGTATGCCATCATATCTTGGATGATCCAATGTCCGAAACTATCCTTTGTTCGCTCTTTCAGCCTATACGGGATCTTTTGCATCACCAATTGCCCGATCACTGCCGACGCCTGACGGTTATTCCGAAATAAAACCGCAAACTGACCGGCCGGATTCTCCGTGATATGTTGTTTTGCGCAGCAGGCCACATACGACGCTTCTTCAGCCACCGTGGAAAACTGCTTCAAGATCACCGGTTCCCCTCCTTTTTTTGCGGCGACAATCTGTTTGCGGTACCGTTTCTTGTTCTTTTCGATCACTCTTCCCGCGGCCTCCGTAACCGTTTGCGGGCAGCGGTAATTGGTCTCAAGAAGGATCTGTCCGGCATTTGGAAAGTGATCGTGAAAATCCAGCATAAGCTGGGGTCTTGCGCCGCGAAAATGATAGATTGCCTGATCGTCGTCCCCAACCGCAAACAGATTTTTTGTATCCCCGGACAGATACATCATACAGTCAAATTGCAACGGGGAAATGTCCTGAAATTCGTCGATCATCAGATAGGGATAGGTCTGCTGCCAGAACCTGCGGACACGGACATCGGTCCTCAACAGATCTTTCGTCATCAAAAGTATATCATCCATGTCCATAAGCTTCTTTTGGGACATTAAACGCTCATAGCTTCCGAAAAGCACCTGCATTTCGTCCTTTGAAAACAGAGAGGAGGGATTTTCGTGATCATAAACGCCGGATTTGATCTGGGAAACCGCTTTCAAAAACTCCCGTAAAACTCCGGGCGAGGCGTATAAAGGATCTTTTTGGGACAGCAGTTCACTTGCCAGAGAAAAAAGCTCCTGCCCGGAGGCGATCAGGGGCAGGCGGCTGCCGAAGCTGTGCTGTAAGATCATAAAAAAGAGGGAATGAAAAGTTCTGACGGTAACCTGTGGATACCGATGATCTGTCAGATGTGCGAAACGCTGCGCAAGCTGAATGGCAGCGGCTTTTGTGAAAGTAATGACCAGAATATTTTCCGGCGGGATCCCATGCCGGGTGATCAGATGACCGATCCGCTCCGTGATGACCGCGGTCTTTCCGGAACCGGGGCCCGCCAGAACCAGCATCGGGCCGTCTCTGTGACAGATGGCCCTCTGCTGGGAATTGGAAGGTTGAAAA
>CANQQN010000099.1 GCA_947625995.1 uncultured Lachnospiraceae bacterium | reverse complement strand
CAAAGCAGCCCAGCGCCCGCACGGGAAAGACCATCGCTATTGTCGGCTCCGGCCCTTCGGGACTGGCAGCCGCCGATCAGTTGAACAAAAGAGGCCATTCTGTCACCGTTTTCGAGCGCTCTGACAGGGTAGGCGGGCTGCTGATGTACGGCATCCCCAATATGAAGCTGGATAAAAAGGTCATCGACCGCAAGATCAATATCATGAAAGAGGAGGGCGTGGAGTTTGTCACAAACGCCAATGTAGGCGAAAATGTAAGCGCGAAGGAACTTCTGGGGAAATTTGACAGAGTGATCCTTGCCTGTGGCGCCTCCAATCCCAGAGATATCAGGGCGGATGGCAGAGATGCCAAAGGCATCTATTTTGCGGTGGACTTTTTGAGATCCACCACGAAAAGCCTGCTGGACGAGGGACTGAAGGAAGGTACCTTTATCTCCGCGAAGGATAAGCATGTGGTGATCATCGGCGGCGGCGATACCGGCAACGACTGCGTGGGCACGGCTATCCGTCACGGCGCAAAGTCCGTGACACAGCTGGAAATGATGCCGAAGCTGCCGGACAAACGGGGGGAGAACAACCCTTGGCCGGAGTGGCCCCGTATCTGCAAGACCGATTACGGTCAGGAGGAAGCCATTGCCCTGTTTGGCAAAGATCCCAGAGTGTACCAGACTACGGTGAAGGAGTTTGTAAAGGATAAAAAAGGAAACTTATGCAAGCTTGTGACTGTAAAGCTGGAGAGCAAAAAGGACGAAAAGACCGGACGCATGGTGATGACGGAAGTGGAAGGAAGCGAGGCTTCGATCCCGGCGGATCTGGTGCTGATCGCCGCAGGATTCCTTGGCAGCCAGTCATATGTCACAAATGCTTTTGGGGTGGAAGTGAACGAGCGCACCAATGTGAAGACGGAGCCGGGACGCTACAAGACAAACGTGGACCGTGTATTTGCCGCAGGGGATATGCACAGAGGCCAGTCTCTGGTGGTTTGGGCTATCCATGAAGGCCGAGAGGTGGCCAAAGCGGTGGATTACGATCTGATGGGCTTTACCAATTTATAAGATCACAAATGAGGACCGGCGTTTGCTGCGCGGTCCTCATTTTCCATTAAAAACATTTGAAAATGTACGGTTTCTCAATTGCCTAAATAAAAAACCTGTGATATAATCTCCTCTGCGTAGCTTCAAAAACGAACACAGGTAATGAAAAAAGAAAGAGGTCGATAATTTGAAAAAGTTATTTGGCGGGATAATTGCAGGTATTCTTTCCTTTTCGGTTTTTTTCGCCGCGCCGGTCACGGCCCGGGCGGATACAAACCTGAATGATTTTCCGGAAAGCTACCGTCCCTATATACAGCAGATGCTTACGGAGCATCCTCTTTGGAGCTTTGAGGCATATAACACCGGGGTGTCATGGAATGATTTTCTCAGATATGAACTGACGCCCGGGGTAAATCTGATCGAAAATAACGTGCCGGATTTCTGGCTTTCCAAAGCGCAGGGCGTTACATACAACGGAAATAAGATCAATCTGTATGATTTTACCACCGGGAAATACTATATTTTCAGCGCGCCCAACTGGGTGCAGCCTGTGGATTACGTGATTGCCTATTATATGGATCCCCGTAATTTTCTGAATTCGTCCGACGTATTCATGTTTGAGCATATGATCTATCATCCCGGATACCATACGGTCGAGAGTGTTGAGGCTGTGCTTCAGAATACATGGATGTGCAACGCAAAACTGGAGGACAACCCGTTCATGTCTTATGCGCAGGCCTTTGTGAACATCGGAAAAGAACTGGGGATCAGTCCCTTTTTGCTGGCGACCCGTGTGGCGCAGGAGCAGGGGAGAGGGGATTCCCCTTTGATCTCCGGAAATTATCCGGGATATGAGGGATACTATAATTATTTTAATATCGGCGCTTCCGGACAGACAAGTCAGGAAATATACAAAAACGGCATGGAGGAGGCAAAGCGCGAAAACTGGAACAACAGATACGCATCCCTGTTGGGTGGGGCAAAAAAGATCTATGACCGTTATATGGAGCGGCAGCAGACGACGCTGTATTTCCAGAAGTTTGACGTGGCCATGGGCGCCGTTTCTTGGCACCAGTATATGCAAAATGTAAGGGCGCCTCTGTCAGAGGGAATGCGCGTCCGCGAGGGATACCAGTCTTATGGGATCATGGACAGCGCGTTTGTGTTCCGGATCCCCGTGTTTGGCGATATGCCGGCTTCCGCCTGCGAGATCAAGAGACCGGAAGTCATCGGAGATGTGAATTTTGACGGGAGGATCGATTCCAACGACGCGCTGGCGGTCTTGAGAAACGTGGTCGGTCTGCTTGCGTTTGACGATGTGCAGGCGCGGCTTGCGGACGTAGACGGGAACGGAGAACTGAATTCTGTAGATTCCCTGTACATTCTGAAATACGCGGTCCGTGTGATCGACAGATTTCCGGTGGAGGGCTGACCGGACCGGTAAAAACCTAACATTTGATTCCTCATTTTGGATTATTTGTATTATTTAGCGTAAAAAATGGTATTATTTTCACATTATTTTCATATTTGCCCGTTGACAATCAAGAGTCTGGGGTATAGTATATATTTTAATCGTCTGGAATATATTTGGCATTATTTGGATATTCTCAGATTATAGTAAAATATGTATTTAGGAGGAATGCAGCATGACATTAAAACCGTTAGGCGACCGCGTGGTGTTGAAGCAGCTTGTGGCGGAGGAGACAACGAAATCCGGCATCGTACTGACCGGCCAGACTAAGGAAAAGCCCCAGCAGGCGGAAGTGATCGCAGTGGGCCCCGGCGCTGTGGAGGACGGCAAGATCGTTCCCATGGAAGTGAAGGTGGGAGACCAGATCATCTTCTCAAAATATTCAGGTACAGAAGTGAAGCTGGACGATGAGGAATACATCATCGTGAAGCAGAGCGACATTCTGGCCATCGTTCAGTAAGACAGTTAAATTCAGGAGGTAGATTGCAATGGCAAAGGAAATCAAATATGGCGCAGAAGCACGCGCCGCATTAGAGTCAGGCGTAAACCAGCTTGCAAATACAGTGCGGGTAACGCTTGGCCCCAAAGGGAGAAACGTGGTATTGGACAAATCTTTCGGCGCTCCGCTGATCACCAACGACGGCGTGACCATCGCCAAGGAGATCGAGCTTGAGGATGCCTTTGAGAACATGGGCGCGCAGCTTGTGAAGGAAGTTGCCACAAAGACCAATGACGTAGCCGGCGACGGTACCACAACGGCCACTGTTCTTGCGCAGGCTATGGTCAATGAAGGAATGAAGAATCTGGCTGCAGGCGCGAACCCCATCATTCTCCGCAAAGGTATGAAGAAGGCCACGGATGCGGCTGTGGAGGCCATCAGCGCCATGAGCAGCAAGGTAAACGGCAAAGACCACATCGCGAAAGTCGCTGCGATCTCCGCAGGCGACGTGGAAGTGGGCAATATGGTTGCCGACGCCATGGAAAAGGTAGGCAACGACGGCGTGATCACCATTGAAGAGTCAAAGACCATGCTCACTGAGCTTGATCTGGTGGAGGGCATGCAGTTTGACCGCGGTTATATTTCCGCATACATGGCTACCGACATGGATAAGATGGAAGCCGTTTTGGATAATCCATATATTTTGATCACAGACAAAAAGGTCAGCAACATTCAGGAACTGCTTCCCATTCTGGAGCAGGTGGTGCAGTCCGGCGCAAAGCTGCTGATCATTGCTGAAGACATCGAGGGCGAAGCGCTGACCACGCTGATCGTCAACAAGCTGCGGGGCACGTTTTCCGTTGTAGCGGTGAAGGCTCCCGGTTACGGTGACAGAAGAAAAGCAATGCTGGAGGATATCGCTATCCTTACCGGCGGTCAGGTGATTTCCGAAGAGCTTGGCCTTGACCTGAAGGAAGCTACGCTGGAAAGTCTTGGACGTGCAAAATCTGTGAAGGTACAGAAGGAAAATACCGTGATCGTTGACGGCGAGGGCGACAAGGACGCCATCAGCGCAAGGATCAATCAGATCAAGCAGCAGATCACAGAGACAACCTCTGAGTTTGATAAGGAGAAGCTTCAGGAGAGGCTGGCGAAGCTTGCCGGCGGCGTTGCGGTGATCCGCGTGGGCGCTGCTACCGAGACAGAGATGAAGGAGAGCAAGCTGCGTATGGAGGATGCCCTCAATGCAACAAGAGCTGCTGTTGAGGAAGGCATTATCGCAGGCGGCGGTTCCGCGTATATTCATGCGGCTAAGAAGGTGGCCGAACTTGCGGCAGCACTTGAAGGCGATGAGAAGACCGGCGCCAATGTGGTGCTGAAAGCGTTGGAGTCTCCCCTTTATTATATTGCTGCAAACGCAGGGCTGGAGGGCTCCGTGATCATCAACAAGATCAAAGAATCTAAGGTTGGCATGGGCTACGACGCGCTGAAGGATGAGTATGTGGATATGGTGGAAGCAGGTATCCTTGATCCTGCCAAGGTAACAAGAAGCGCGCTGCAGAACGCAGTCAGCGTGGCGGCTACGCTGCTTACCACAGAGTCTGTAGTTGCCAATATCAAAGAAGATACTCCGGCTATGCCTGCAGGCGGCGGCATGGGCGGCATGATGTGACGATAAAAACGAACGCGACAGATAAAAAAGTCCCTGTGGGCCATCGACTGTTTACAGTCGCATGGTCCCATGGGGACTTTTTTTAGATGACATGTGAGTCTAACGAACATCGAACGGCCGGTAGGCCGGGAGATGATATTCGGCTATTATCTGATCTTAATCAGTTCGATCCCCTCTTTTTTTCCAAGATCCCTGCTGTACAGCTTCTCCGTACAATTATTCCAATGTTCATGCACGCCCAGATTTGTTACTGTATGTCCCTGACCGTCTGTATAGACAGTCCCCGAGGGTGCGTTTGCCACCAGCCCGGCTTCATGGAGATAATTTTCGTTGGTCGTATCCCCTGCGGCGGAGTTATGCTTCGTTACGGTCGGTTCATTCGCGAGAAAATCCGCGCCTACGGAATCGATGGCCACCGGATCCTGAGACACAAAAATGCTGGAAGTAAAGTCTCCGTTGAAAGGATCCTGTTGCCATTTGGCGTTGTCTGCTGAGATAGAAGAGCCTTCGCTGTTTGCACAGATCACGGCGTCCAGCATATATAATACGGTTTTGCCGCCAAGCTTGGCGTTGCTCATCAGATCCACCAGAGGACTGTAGATTCCCATCTCGGATCTTGTCAGCCACTGGTGCAGGTTTGCGCCTTCCGGCGGACGCATAGCGTTGCCGTTGATAAAGGAACCGAAATGGTTTTTCCCGCAGAGGGTGATCCCATAACTATGGCCCTTTAGGTTTGCAAGATTGATCAGATAATCCGCCTCCGTGACGCAGGTGGGCAGATAGTTGACTGCACCGCTAAATTCGTGAGACCAGACGATAGGTGCGGAACTGTCTGCGACGCCGTTATCGCGGCCAACAAAATTAACGCCTTTTAGATCGCCCTCCGTACACAGGGATATCATGTAATCCGGAAATAGACGGGACACATCATAGACGGTAATGTCCGAAGGGGCCACCCCGGCTTCCTTCACGAGAGAGGTGAGCAGCGCCTTTAATAATACGGGATTGGTGTAGCTCATCTGTGTTTTTCCGGAGGTGTCGTCGTCAAACACGGCGGAACCGTTGATATTTGCTTTAATCGCGATCTTTTCTCCTTTGGTATAACTGCCTGCTTTGCCGCGGGAAGCGTTACTTGCCAAGAAAAGAGCAGACCACCCTTGCGCGGCAGTTGTTTTGCCGCCGAGAGAAGCGATGCTTTCATTCACCATACGGAGCATCACGGATTCTTGAAAATTATCGGTGTTCCACCAGTAGCCGTTGCCGTCCCAGTCTACACAGTCAGGGTCGTATGCCCAGACCACCCGTCCGGGCATGGCGCCAACGCCTTTGCCGTAAGGCTCATGTTGGGGAAACAGGCCGTCGTAGGATAGCGACGGATCTGTGGAAGCGGCAGGTTTTTGGGAAGGACTGCTGTTGGAAGCAAAGAAGAGGCCAAGGCTGTCGATCCATTCTCTGACTGCATCTTCGGATGCACCTGCGCCGAATCGCATGCCGTCCAGCCATTTCGCTTGTCCGGCTGAAGGCTGCATATTTTTCGCGCTGGTGCCGATGCCGCTGCTTCCGGAGGTGCAAAAGGGAACGATGGTCTTTCCGGCAAGATCGTAGCTTTCCAGAAACGTATACATGATCTTTGGCGCCTGCCCCCACCAGATGGGATAGCCCAGAAAAATAATGTCATATTGTTCTATGTTTTCTATGGCGCCGGATATTTCCGGACGGCTGGAGGGATCGTTCTGCTCCTGATTGGCCCTGCTGCCGGAATTTCCGTAGTTTAGATCTGCGTCCGTGTATGGCTGTTTGGGCCTGATCTCATAAAGATCGCCGCCGGTGATGGATACGATCTTATCCGCGACGGATCTTGTATTGCCGGTGCAGGAGAAGCAGGCGACCAGCACGTTGGCAGCTGTATCCGATGTGCTTGAAGGATCAACCGTAGGCGTCGCTGTCGGTATGGTGGAAGGCTCTCTTGAGGGAACAACGGGATCTTCTGTGTCGTTGGTGGGCATGGGTGATACCTCCATATTGTCGGGTTGTCTTTCCGGAATCAGTTTTACGGCAGTTTTTAAAATGTCCAGCGCGTCGTTAGCTGTAAGCGTCCCGTCCCCGTCCATGTCTGCGACCGTCAGGGATTGCGGGTCTGTGATCGGTTCCAGATGAACAATGTGCTTCAGTACAGCCAGCGCGTCGTCGGCTGTGACGGTGCCGTCTGCATTTATATCGCCGTAAGAACGCTGCGTGCCTGCGGACGCCTGCTTGCAGCCCCAGAGAAATCCGGCAAAAAGGACGATCGCGGTCATTAAAACCAATAGAATAGAGTTTCTTTTTTTCATGGGGTTTCCTCCTCGTATAATATCTTTTAGATACAGTAAATGTACCTTGATAACTTAATAAATCTTTGTTCAATAGGCTTA
>CANQQN010000098.1 GCA_947625995.1 uncultured Lachnospiraceae bacterium | reverse complement strand
GTGGAAGACGCACACCTTTTTTCATAACTATTTGTGCCGCCAGCGTCAGCGGCGGAATGGGGATTAGTGTGAAAAATTACAAAAGATGTTTTCTTAGGGCGCTGCTGTTTCTGGCGTTGCTTATGGCAGGCAGCGGCCTTTGGCAGAAAAGGCATCCGGCGGCAGAGATGACGAATCAACAACAGATCTATGCATATCTGACAGGCGAGATGGGATTCAACGCCGCGGCGGCATGCGGGATCATGGCTAACATTGAGCGGGAATCCGACTTTAACCCTCAAGTGGGAGGAAGCTTTTACGGACTTTTTCAATGGGGCGGAAGCAGAAAGTCGGAATTGATCCGGTTCTGTGAGGAAAACGGATTCGATCACGGCACCATTGAAGGACAGATGCATTATCTGGAGCAGGAATTGGATAACGGTTACAGGAAGGTGAAAGAGCATTTGCTTCAAACTGAGAACACGCCGGAAGGAGCTTATGAGGCAGGCTATTACTGGTGTTACTATTTCGAGATGCCGGGGGATATTGAAACTGCTTCTGCATTGCGGGGCGCCCTTGCCCGGGACAGGTACTGGCCGGATTATAACCCTTCCGCGCTTTTGCCTTTTATGGGACATATTGATTCTCCCGAGGAAGGAAAGGCGTACACCGGAACTGTGGTTGTCAAAGGCTGGGCGATCTGTGGACTGGAGATCACGAAAGTGACGGCATATGTCAATGAAAAGCAGATCGAATGTTCTTTTAAACCGCGAGGGGACGTGTCAAGTGTGCATCCCGGGTATCCGGAGGGAAAAGAAGGGTTTATCGCGTATATTCCCTCTTCCTGTCTCCGGGAGGGCGGCAATGAAGTTGTAGTCTGCGCATATTGCGGCGAAGCAGAATACAGTCTTGGAAAAGTGTCCTTTACTTGTTCAGATCTGGATATCACGCCTCCGAAGATCAGCAATGTGCAGATTACGGACATAACAGAAAACGGTTATACGGTTACTTGTACCGTGGAAGACGAAAATGGGATCGACAGGGTGCAGTTTCCCACGTGGACAGAAAAAGACGGACAGGACGACATTGATCCAAACTGGGAGATGTCCGAACAGAGCAGAGGAATCATGTCAGACGGAACAGTTACCTATCAGGTAAGGACCAGAAATCACAAATATGAGGGCGGAACCTACAACACCCATATCTATGCCTATGATGTGGCGGGAAACAAGCAGGTGGCTGTGACGGAATGTGTCGTACCTGAAAGGGAGGTATATTTCGGTTCCGTGGTCAGCGAAGGCGCGGTGGTCACATCCGAGGATGCCCTTGCCGTACTGAAATTTGTGGTGAAGCTGGCGGAACCTGACGAAAGACAGGCTTTGGCGGCGGACGTCAACGGAGATCAAAGCATTACGTCGGAGGATGCTCTTTTGATTCTGAAAAAAGTGGTAAAACTGCTGGAGTTTTTCCCTGTGGAGCAATAAAACCGGCATGGAAAAAATTGCTTATGAACGGCAGGTGTGTTATAATCACATAGATATGAAGGAAAGGAGAAACGTGATTGTATGAGCCTGCATGTGGATAATCTATGTAAATCTTTCAACGGAAAAGTAGCGGTGGATCATATTAGTTTTGATATGACGGAGCCCGGCGTCTACGGTCTCATTGGCACAAACGGAGCCGGAAAGACCACTACCATACGGATGATCTTGGGTATTATGCGAGGAGACAGCGGCAGCGCTTCATGGAATGGAAAGCCCATTTCCAGAGAAACCCTTGCTTTCGGCTATATGCCGGAGGAACGGGGCATCTACATGAAGAATAAGGTGATCGACCAGCTTGTCTATTTTGGAAGATTGCGGGGAATGAGCCGGGAGGCTGCGAAAAAATCGGCGCTTTCTTATATGGAAAGGCTGGAAGTGCTGGAATATCAGGATATGGTTGCGGAAAAGCTTTCCAAGGGAAACCAGCAGAAGATCCAGTTGATCGCTACCCTGATACACAATCCGGAACTGATTTTTCTGGATGAGCCCTTTAGCGGTCTTGATCCGGTGAACGCGGAGATTTTAAACCGCCTGATCAGAGAATTGACAGATGAAGGTCGCTATATCGTCATGAGCAGTCATCAGATGTCTGTTGTAGAGGAGTATTGTGAGGATCTGCTGATCCTTCATCATGGCAAAACCATTCTGAAGGGAAATATGCGGGAGATCAAAGCCGGCTACGGACATACCAATCTTATTGTAAGCTGCGGCGGGGACGTTTCCGCTGTGGCAAAGGATTGCGGGCTTCAGCTGCTGGAGCGGCGTGCCAATGAAACAGAATATAAGATTAATGGCGATGAAATGGCGGATCGTTTTTTGAAAGAATTGGTGGAAAGACAGTTGTATCCCACGAAGTTTGAGATCAAGGAACCGTCCCTTAACGAAATCTTTATTGAGAAAGTGGGGAATGAACTGTGAAACAGGTATGGACTGTATTTGAATTTACGTTAAAGGATGTCGTAAAGAAAAAAGCGTTTATCATCTCTACGGTGATCATCGTGGCAGCCATTCTGATATTGAGCCTTGTGCCAAAGGGAATTTCGCTTTTCTCGGGAGAAGGAGAAAAACAGGAGGAGAGCGGGGCGGAAGAAGCGCCGGCGGAAACAGGCAATGACGGGGCGGAAGAAGGCACCGATGTCTGCTATTATGTGGATGAAGCAAACCTGATCCCCGGTGGAATGGATGCGTTGTCGGAAGGCTATCCGGATATCAGGTTTGAAAAAGGAAAAGAAACGGATATAGACGGATACAGGAAGAAGATGGAAGAAGACCATTCTGTCTCTGTAGTCTGGCTGACGGAGCAGGACAAGAGACCCTTTATCCACGTGGTCAATCGGGATTTTATGTCAGGCGTTTCCGCCGATACCATAGCGGAGATACTCAGTGACGCCTATGTGTCCCAGACGCTTTCGGCTCTAGGCATCGACCAGACGGTGATCGCGGATATGTCCCAGCCTCTTGGATTTGAGGAAGAGATGGTAGGGGATCTGAATGTAACAGGTTATGTTTTAGGCATTATTTTCACCATGCTCATGTTTTTTGCCATTTATTATTATGGTTACGGTGTGGCCATGTCTGTTGCCACGGAGAAGACAACCCGCGTCATGGAGACCCTTGTGGTATCTGCAAAGCCTTCCCGTATCCTTATTGGAAAATGTCTTGCCATGGGCGCCCTTGGTCTTATGCAGTTTGGCGGGATTCTGCTGTTCGCGGTGATCTGCTGCATGCTGTTTATTCCGGATGGGTTTGTACTGTTTGGCGCACCGGTTTCTCTTTCGGCAATCACGCCCTACACGGCGGTATTCCTCATCGCCTATTTTATATTGGGATATGCGCTGTTTGCTATGCTGAACGCGGTCTGCGGCGCTTCTGTCAGCAAGATCGAAGATCTGAATTCCGCTATGATGCCGGTGAGCCTTATGGCGGTGGCCTCCTTTTATCTTGGATATTTTACCACGATCACCACATCGGCAAACGGGACATTGCAGAAAGTCGCTATGTACTTTCCGTTTTCCGCGCCCTTTATGGTGCCGTCGCGGCTGTTAAACGGCGGGATCAAAACATGGGAGATGCTGGTTTCGCTGGGGATCATGCTGGCAGCTATTGTGGTGCTTGCCTTGATCTCTGTCAGGATCTATTCTGCATCTGTACTTCACTATGGAAAACGGCAGAGTATCCTGAAGCTGCTTAAAAAGGCTGAGTAGAAGAATTGAAAGATAGTCTTGCTCTTTGATATTAAAAGGGGCGGCCGGATATTTGGCTGCCCCTTTATCGTATAGAAACTGTTCAGATCCGGTGAAGAAAGCCGGAGCTTTTAATCGTCCTTTTGGTCGTCCTCCTCTTCTACAGGATCGTGGACGGTGACGATGATCTCCAGTACACGTTTGTTTTCTACCTGATGAACTACGGCGGAAAGATTTTTATAATCGAAAGCGTCCCCGACTTTGGGGATCTCGCCGATCTGTTCCATTGCCCAACCGCTTACGGAAGAGGAGTCAGCTTCTCCTTCTATATCAAAGAATTCAAACATCTTATCCACATTTGCGGAGCCAAGTACCTTGTAGCGGTTTTCAGACAGCTGCTGAAATTCTTCCACTACCTCGTCGTGTTCATCCCAGATCTCTCCCACAAGCTCTTCCAGAATGTCTTCCATGGTGACGATGCCTTCCGTACCGCCGTATTCATCTGTAATGACTGCAAAATGGGATTTTGCCTTCTGCAGATGGGACAGAAGATCATCGATCTTCATGGTCTTCGTAATGTAGATGGCCGGATGGATGATCGCATCCAGAGGAAGGTCGGTATGGTAAACTTTATTGTGAAAATCCTTCTGGTGAATGATACCGATGATATTGTCCAGCGACTCTTCGTAGACGGGCAGCCGGGAATAGCCGGTCTCGATAAACACCTTTGCGATTTCCTCCTTCGTGCTGCCGGCAGGGATGCCGACCACGTCCACGCGGGGCGTAAAGATATCGATAGCCTCCAGTTCGTTGAATTCGATGGCGCTTCGGATCAGTTCGCTTTCCTGCTCGTCAATGCCGCCTTCCTGCTCGGCCTCGTCAACGATGGTCAGCAATTCTTCTTCTGTGATGGAGGCGTCTTCATTGGAATGAAACAGCAGCGTCACCAGCTTTTTCCACAGTACAAAAATATAGTTGACGGGTGTTAAAACCGTCACCAGAAAGCTTAAAAAAGGCGCGGAAAACATAGCAAACTTTTCCGGAAATTCTTTTGCAAGGCTTTTTGGCGTGATCTCACCGAAAAACAGTACCAAAACGGTGATCACCCCAATGGAAACCGCAGAGCCGGATCCTTCTCCCAAGATCCGTACAAAGATAACGGTAGCGAGGGCAGAGGCGGCGATATTGACGATGTTATTGCCGATCAGAATGGTCGACAGCAGCTTGTCATAATTTCCGTAAAGCTTCATTACAAGCCCTGCCCGTTTGTTGCCGTTTTCCGCCAGATTTTTCATGCGGATCCGGTTCAGGGAAGAAAAGGCTGTTTCGGTGGAAGAGAAATAGGCGGACAAAATAATGCAGACCGCAATTATGATCAATGAGAGTATGTCGGCTTTCATATGCAATATCCTTTCAAAAACGATTTCAATTAAATAGTAAAAATACGCAAAAAAAACACAGCCTGTATCGTCTCGTTACAATACAAGTTATGTCTGCGGAAAAACTATTCGATCAGAATAATGGTATATAGGAAGCCGTTACATGAGAAATAGTCAGAATCACTATCGTCACTGTCATCCATGGATGTAATATGTACCTTCCTTTCTTTAAACTAGGTCAAGCATACCATAGATCTTATATGATGTCAAGAGCCGAGGCTTGTTTGTGAGGAAGCACGGCAGGTTTTTATGGACATTTCCGGAAAATCATGATACAATAAGCGCGATGAGTCAAGCGCCGAGCAAAGCAAGGTGTTTGACGGATCAGATCAGGTCGTGAACATGGTTCATGATCTGATAAAGAGCAAGTAAAACAGGTGATCGCAGCCGGCAGGCCGAAAGGCGCCGGTTGAGGAAAGTCCGGGCTTCACAGGGCAGGATGCCGGATAACGTCCGGTGGAGGCGACTCCAAGGCCAGTGCAACAGAAATATACCGCATTGCGGTTCGCCGCAGTGTAAGGGTGGAAGGGTAGAGTAAGAGCCTACCGCCTTGCCGGTAACGGCAGGGGCACATGTAAACCCCATCCGAAGCAAGACCGAACAGAAAGCGACAGATCGGCCCGGTCTGCTTTCAGGTAGGTCGCTGGAGGCTGTCGGTAACGACAGTCCGAGATAGATGATCACCCGCGACATAACCCGGCTTATCGTTTTGCTTGCATAAAAGAATGCCCCGCAATGCGGGGCACTTAAAAAGGCTCTTTCAGAAGGAGGATGGAACATGTTCAATGCACAGATCGTTGCCACGCTGATGGCGGCCGCCGCAACCGGGGATAACGCAAACATCGTACTGTATGTGGTGCTGTTGCTTGTTGCGGTAGCTATTGTAGTTTTACTCGCCTTTAAGGATAAAATCTTCAAATCAAAAGATAAAGACGACAAAAAAGAGGAGTGATCCTTATTGCCGTTTATCCGGGCTTTCCGAAGAAATGTCCCTGTCAATGGGGGCTTTGAAAAAACTCCGGGTAGTCGTTTTCGTAAATACCGGAGGAAGAAAAAAGAGAGAAAGCTCCACAGTTTCACTGCCTTCTGTCAGCCGGTGCCTCCAAAGCACCGCACAGGACAGCAGCAGGACGCCGATAAGGATCCCCAGATCTTTTGTGGTCCGGAGCGTCCACAGACAGAGAAAAAGGAAAGCGCAGACCACCCGCAGACGGTGAGGTCTGATCACTACGCAGACAGAGAGGAAGATCAAGGCTGCCGCCAGTATCACCGCGTGATAATAGGCGGGGAGCAGCCCCAAAAGGACACCGAAAGAGACGGCAATTGCTTTGCCGCCTTTTCCTTTTCTGAGAGGGGAAAAGGCGTGGCCAAACACAGGCGCGCACAAGACCAGAGCAAACAGAGGATTGCCTGCTGGAAGCGCCCGGATGGCATGACGAATGGGAAGCAGGCCTTTGACAACATCACAGAAAACCGCCAGAATACCCATAGGAATGCCTGCGTTTATGAATACATTGGCGGCGCCGGGATTATGATCCCGGGAAGACGCCGTAATATCAATATGCTTCAGGTATTTGGGGATCAGATAGCTGTACAGAATGCTTCCGCTGAAGAATCCCATGAAAATATAAAAGATATACTGTGGGATCATGTTCTTTCACCCATCCTTTGTATGATAAAATCACAGAGATCGTGGGCCGCATAAGGGTTGATGTTGGCCCGCTGTGCAAGTGTCATTTTTTCTATCGTATCTTTGTCACTGCATAAGGTGACAGCCATTTTTGCCTGTTCTTTCGGAGAGGTGATCAGATATGACATCCCTCTTTCCGAAAAGAAACGGGCATTTTTTGTCTCACAGCCCGGTATGGGGTTGGTATGGATCAGCGGAATGGTGTGCGCCGCGGCTTCTGTACTGGTCAATCCGCGCTCCTTCACCAGATGATAGATAAGTTTCACTGTCTCAATG
>CANQQN010000097.1 GCA_947625995.1 uncultured Lachnospiraceae bacterium | reverse complement strand
TGCCTACAGTTGACATTTCATGCAGCATCTCTGCCGCATCGGCGGAATTAGACGCTGCTGTAAGGAACGGGAACCACGGCACGACCTCTCCGTGCCAGACATGCTCAAATGCCAGAAGAGCAGAACCGCCCCAAAGCAGCTTGTTGAGCCAGCCAAGTTTTCTGGAAAAAGGAATCTTCTCCGCTTCGATAAGGTCCGTTCCGTCAAGCTGTACTTTTACAGTCTCCGGTTTCGCCTCTTTGGATTTCATCGCCTTTGCAGCGATAGTGGTAACGGCAGCCTCAGCCGCCGGAACAAGAAAACATGCCATTGTTTTATCCTCCTGAACTATAAAATATGATGATTCGTATGCCAAACAAAAAAGGCATACGTCGTCTCTCTTCAGAGAAAACGCATACCTTCAGAGTACGCCATTCAAAAAGAAAATCTGCAAAGCACTTCTGTGCCGATGGTCAGCTTCTGCAAACCATGTACATTATAGCGCGCTTACGCAGCATTTGTCAAGATGCGCTGCACAGCTTTTGCACTTCTGCAACAGCTTTCTGGATCAGTTCCGTAGTGTTTATCATTTCTAATCCTGCAATGATATTGTCGCAATGGCTGAACGGAATGAGGACACGCTTGGCATTACTGCCCGCGACAGCAAGAGCCATTTTCGGAGTGATCTCTCCAAGCATAGAATCCGCTATGACGATCCCGATGGGGCCGACGATAATATCCGCTTTTCTTGAGCAGACAACAACTGCGTTTTCGCCGGTTGCAGCAGAAGAAGCACCGGCCTTTAACATTGCGGCAGTTGCCGCCGCATTGGTTCCAACAGCCAGTATCTCGACGTCCGGCAGTGCCTGTTTAATGGACAACACAAGCTGCCGTCCGATTCCGCCGCCCTGCGCGTCTATTACGAGTATATTCATAAGGGTAAACCTCCGAATTTTGGGTTTCAGAATAATTTATTTTAACATTATTTTGTGAATTTTTCAATTACTATTGTCCTTGCTTGAGTTTCCGCAGTTTAAGTTTATACAATATATCTATTACAGATGAATAATTAAAAAAATCCGCTTTTTGCCCAAAAATCTAAAATTCTAATGGCAGGCGTCGATATTATAAAAACAGATGAAAGAATCAGCCAGCTTTGTGATGAGATTTATGTCTTGTCACTATTATTTGCCTGTTTTGTTTTCCGTTGAAAAAATTGCCGGATTGCTAAATCTCCCGATCCAAAACCAGATTGCAAATGCACATGACAGCAGCAAACAATATCCCCGCGATTGGCCAAACGACCCATGTAATTTCCCATGCGTTTGTCAAAAAGCTCCATCCAAGATATAGGGCAGTCGCGCTTAGCCAATAGACCGTCCCGACAGTTTCTCTGACATGGTTTTTTCTTTGATTTTGAGGTGAATAATCACCCTCTTTTAAAAGCTTCTGCATACTTGCCCAGCGGACACCGGCCATGATAAAAAACACCGCTCCGATTCCTGCCAGCAGCATCGTGACAGTCATCATCGCTACGATGAAAACATCCTTTTCCGTAAAACTGCCGATAAAAAGCGGAATAGGAGAAAGAACACACAGGCAGGTAGCTATGATATTGAATTTTACATAGGTGGGCCTGAATGCTTTCTGTTTTTCCTTTACCATTCCGTCCACACCATACTCTGTCTCAAACGGCTCTTTGCCGATAAACTCGAACGGCGCGTTTTTGAAGCCACAGAAGATAAAGATTGCCACCGCAAGGGCGACAATGATCAGCAGTGTGACCAGCCCGATCCCTGCGGCCAAATTTTCGGAAACAGGGTGCCCCGGCAATTCTGTCACAACGCTCAAGAGAAGGAGCGGAATCACAGCGACGATACACAAAAAAGTGGCGGCGGCAATGCGACAGGCTGCCCGCTTTCTCCATTCCAGAAATTCGTTTGCCTGTGCGAGAGAAACCCGTTTCACAGACACATGGTCTGTGTCGGCCGTAAATTCTTCATCCTCTATCTCATCCTTGAGAAGATAATCCGTCGTAACTCCAAAAAGCTTGCTGAGCATCAATATCTTCTCAAGATCAGGCGCAGACTGTGTGCTCTCCCATTTAGAGACCGCCTGCCGTGATACCTGCATCTTCTCTGCAAGTTCTTCCTGCGACCAGCCATTTTTCTTTCTTAAATACATTATTTTGTCTGCTAAGATCATGTTTTTCCTCCGCATGGATTTGTCGGCGGTCTTATGTGCCGTCCGCAATGAAAATCATAACCTGTTTTGCGGTTGCATACCACCAAACAGCAGTTGGAAATCTGTCAACTGCAGGTTGCGGCGAGGGGATTTCCCCGCAGTACGCTTTTTGGTTTCTTTCCCAAATATGCTAATACCTATCCAAAATATCGTGGTGTCCCACGTCAAGTAGGATGATCAGCCTGTCACCCTCATAATACCAGATAATGCGGATATCCATATTAACACTGCACTCGAACAAGTCAGCAGTTCCTTGTATTCGCTTGGTACGCAAAGACGGATGTGTGGGGTTTTCAGCAAGAAGCCGAAGCTTATTTTGAAGCTGCTTCTTTTCCTGAGTAGTCAAATCTTTAAAATGTTTTTCAAAACGATTTGTAAAAGTAATCTGATAAGCCATCAATCATTCTCCAACTTTTCAAACAGCGCATCTACACTGTCAAAAACCGGTTGTTCTCCTGAAGCGATTTTTTCTTTTACTTCGTTCAATTCTCCCCGGAGCTCGTCAAGATATTTCTTAGGGTAAACAACAACCGGTAGCATATAAATTGCTCCATCTCGTTCAAAGACGTCCAGCTTGTCACCTTCAGAGAGCCCTAATTTAACAACAATCTCCTTCGGTATCGTGATTTGTGACTTTTGACGTAATTCAGCCAGCATAAAATCATCTCCTTTATCAAAATCGAAAGTGAGAATTTCCAACTTTCTCACTAATATTATATTCATCTTATGAAAAATATGCAAGCAAATATTGCAATGAGATTTGAGCACTAACGGGCATTGCAAAATAATATTCAAGAAGAACCATTCAGCAATTGATAATTGCTTCCTTACTGCTTCGGTTCTACTGATTCCTCCGGAATAAATACCCTGTCCCTGATCGGATCTGATTCGGCCTCCGCGTACGCCGCAGCCTCCTTTACAAAATAGTCCTGCGCGCACAGGCGAGTCTTCCCCCGAAGATCCTGTTTCGCATAGGTGCCGTCCGGCTGCAGGATATGTGCTTTCATAGTGTCCGCAAGCTGAATCTCCAGAATATGGATCACTTTTTCCTTCAGCTTTTTGTCCTCCACGGGAAACATGATTTCAACACGCTTATCCAGATTTCGTGGCATCCAGTCCGCGCTTCCCATGTAAACCTTTGGAGATCCCCCGTTCTCAAAATAAAAAATACGGCCATGCTCCAGATAATTTCCTACAATGGAGCGAACGGAGATATTGTCGCTGACGCCGGGGATTCCGGTCTTCAGGCAACAGATTCCCCTGACAATCAATTCGATCTTTACGCCTGCCGCTGACGCCGCATATAGCTCGGCTATGATCTCCCGGTCGCAGAGAGAATTCATTTTTGCAATAATATGCGCTTCCTTTCCCTCCGACGCGTTCTGGGCTTCCCGGCGGATCAGCTTCACAAACCGTTTCCGCAGCCACAAAGGCGCAAGATACAGTTTATTCCAGCTTAGAGGCTCAGAATATCCGCTGATCATGTTAAACACCGCGGTAGCGTCCTGTCCGATAGGCTCGCTGCAGGTAAGGAGTCCAAGATCTGTATATAATTTAGCGGTAGAATCATTATAATTGCCGGTGCCAAGATGCACATACCTGCGGATACCATCCTCTTCCCGGCGCACCACAAGGGTGATCTTGCTGTGGGTCTTCAAGCCCACAAGCCCATAGATCACATGGCAGCCAGCTTTTTCAAGCATTTTTGCCCACACAATGTTGTTTTCCTCATCAAAACGGGCTTTCAGTTCTACCAATACCGTCACCTGTTTGCCGTTTTCCGCCGCAAGGGCAAGAGCCGCGATAATAGGAGAATTGCCGCTGACACGGTAAAGGGTCTGTTTTATGGCGAGCACATCCTTATCGCGGGCCGCCTCCCGCACAAAATCCACCACCGGATCAAAGGACTGATACGGATGATGCAGCAGGATATCCTGTCTGCGTATCTTTGTAAAAATATCCCCTTCGCCCTGCATCTCCGGCACAGGCGCAGGCTTGTTGGGTGAAAGCTTCAGGTGGTCGAAACCCGCAAGTCCGTACATTTTCATTAAAAAAGTAAGGTCAAGGGGGCCGTTTATCTTGAATATATCCTCTTCTTTCACAGAAAGCTCTTTGCGCAGCCATTTTAACAAACGTTTGTCAATTTCCTCGCCAACCTCCAGCCTGATGACTTCCCCCCACTGCCGCTTTTTCAATTGTTTCTGGATCTCTTTCAGAAGGTCGGCCGCCTCGTCTTCGTCAATGGTCAGGTCGGCGTTGCGCATAATGCGGTAAGGGTAAGCACATTCGATCTTGTAATTCAAAAATAACTGCTGGATATTCCGCATAATGATCTCCTCCAGCAATATCACCGTTACCGCGTTTTCTTCACCGGGGATCTCCACGATGCGGTCCAGAACGCTAGGCACCTGTACGGTAGCCATCTGTTTTTCATCATCTTTTGTGATGATGGCGCCGATATTCAATGTTTTATTCCTGATTAACGGAAAAGGTCTTGAAGAATCCACCGCCATGGGCGTCAGCACCGGGTATACGATCTCCATAAAATACCGGTCCACAAACTTTTTCTGCTCTTTTGTAAGGTTCTTATGGGAGGCGACCACATGAAGGCCATGTGTCCGCAGCGCTGGCAGCAGCGAACGGTTGTAGGTGTTATACTGCCCCTGCACCATTTCCTTCGCCTTTTCATTGATGGCTTTCAACTGCTCGGCAGGGCGCATTCCCGCAATGTCCGGCTTATTGTATCTGACGTTCACCATATCCTTCAGTGAAGCGACACGGATCATAAAAAACTCGTCCAGATTGGAAGCGGTAATACTCAAGAATTTCAGGCGTTCAAACAGAGGAAGGCTTCTGTCCCTCGCTTCATTTAAGATCCGGTCATTAAAAAGCAGCCAGCTTAATTCCCTGTTGTAATAATATTCCGGCGATGTAAAACCTTTATATTCCACCATGGTTCCTCCTCCATTCCTAAATTCTCTTTTTTTGCCTGATATTCAGCTTTACACCGAATACATCTTCAAAAAATTGTTTCTTCTCTGCCATCATACCGATCTCCAGCGTCATATTCTGGGCGGAGTCCACGGTTACCGTCAGCACGTCCTTTTTAAAACTGGTTTTTACCGTCTTATATTTCTGACGGTGCCCTCTGTCCACCTCATTTGCTATGCGGAGGATCGCTGTCAGCTTTGCCACCGTCAGATAATCCGCCCTCTGCAAAGTAGAAACCAGTTCTCTGTAATCCGGAAACGGCATCGTGTTGTATTTTGCCACATTGGCCACAATTTCCCTTTCCCTATGGGACAATCCGATGATCTCCGTGGAAACAATGATATTATAAGCGCTCTGCGCGCTGTAGGACATGCTGATATATTTTCCGCAGCTA
This sequence comes from uncultured Lachnospiraceae bacterium, assembly GCA_947625995.1. Classification (GTDB taxonomy): domain Bacteria; phylum Bacillota; class Clostridia; order Lachnospirales; family Lachnospiraceae; genus CANQUC01. Next base: position 1,613 of record CANQQN010000097.1, on the reverse strand, counting down.
TGGAGCAGACAGGCAATCTGAAGCAGAAGCCGCTCCCTTTTTCCCATGGCGTGAACGCTTTTCAGTCCGTCAAAAATGATCAGCGCAAAGTTGCACACAGCCTCGGAATGTCTTGCGTTGCACATGTATCGCTTAGCGATATTTCTTCCTGCGGCCAGTATATCGTTCTCAAAATTGTGAGGATTTTTCAGGTAATGATGCTGTTCCGCATATTCATAGGCCAGACCGTCGCAGAAGGACTGGGCGGGCGCCCAGATCTCCTCCACCTCCATTTCACGGAGCATAGAACGATAAATAAAAACGGACTGCTGCAAAATCTCGGCTGCATCGTTTGGTATCTCCAGCATTTCCGCCATTTCTTCCGGATCCATGTTTTTGATCTTTTCCAGATAATCCAGCAGGACTTCCCTTGACAGGTATCCCTGTTCTCTCCCCCCTGCCTTCTTTACGATCTTTGTAAGGAAATTCCCCAGAATGATTAGATTTTTTATTTCTTTTTCTTTTAAATACAGCTTTCTGAACGTAAACAATTCGCTGCTCACAAGCTCGTCTATCATCCCGGCCAGATCTGTGGTCTTCTCCTCCATAGATGCAAGCTTCTCTCGCATACGCATAGTCCCGAGGCGGATATTTTGGGTAGTCACCAGACATTCCTTGTTGAACAGAGAAATCTGCAGGCTTCCTTCTCCCATATCCATGATAGCTGTCGGCTTTTCGATCATCTTTAAAAATTCCGTCTCCTGAAAAGCGATGGATTTGTAGCTGATAAACCTGTGCTCAGAATTTCCCAGCGTATCTACATGAAGTCCCGTCTTACTTTTGATCTGTTCCAGCACAAGTAACGCGTTTGACGTCTCACGAAGGGCGCTTTTCGCACAGGCCCGGTAATCGTCCACCCGGTACCCTTCCATGATCTTTCTGAATTCTGTCAGTATACTGCACAGCATTTCTGTTTTTTCATAGCTTACATATCCAAAAGCATATGTATCTGCGCCAAGCTCTGCCCTCTGCCGGATGCAGTCGATCTCTCTCATACCGTTTTTCGCGGAAAATTCAAATATTTTCATGACTACATCATAAGCGCCGATCTCTATGGCTGCGAATGTTGACATTTTCATGGCAGATTCCCCTTTCGGTTTTCTTTCTGTAATGTTCTGTGATACTCTCTTAAACCGCCGCTGTCTTATAAATACATTTTACTGTTTTCCTATTCCATATTCAAGGGATTTTCGCAGAACGCAAGCAATTTTTTTACAAAAAGACCCGGCGGCGCAAATCCTGTTTTGATCGTTACTCTCCCGATCTGAAAATTCTTTATGGCGGAATTTTTATTTGTCAGTGAAGTGAAGTTGTGATAGAATAATTACGCTGTTTCACTGAATGATTTGTGTTACAAAAAAGTTTTACAAACAAGGAAATCGAGGGATTTTTATGAGACAGATCGATCTGCACGTACATTCGCTTGCCTCCGACGGAACCATGACCCCGACGGAACTTGTAGCATATGCAGAAAAAAAGAAACTGGCGGCGTTTGCCCTCACGGATCACGACACCGTGGCAGGCATTCCGGAGGCGATGGAAGCCGCAAAGGACAGCCCCCTGCAGGTGATCCC
>CANQQN010000096.1 GCA_947625995.1 uncultured Lachnospiraceae bacterium | reverse complement strand
TTACGTTCTCTTCTCCCATGTGTTTTCTTCTCAGGACATCCTTACAGATTCTTTTGTAGATTTGTATATACAGAAAACAGCAAAGCACATGTTATATTGAAAAAAAATCGAAACAAGCCTTTTTTGTTCCCTGTGTAAATTATCTTTCGTAATCCAGACTGTCAGATATGATATTTCTCGTACATCTGTGCCAGCAGTTCCCTGTCGTCTTTCAGCCGTGAAAGCAGATGTCCGTCGCCGTTTGCGATCATGGCGTCCATCAGTTCCAGAGTACGATCCTGACCTTCCGTGCGGCCCTCCTGCAATCCAGCGGTGTGGCCTTCTTCTAATCCGGCAGCATGGCCCTCCTGCAATCCTACTGTGCGACCCTCTTCTCTGGAGTCATCCAGCAATTCTCCAATCGTCATATATCCGGCCCTCCATTTCCTGCTCTTCTTTAATGCGCTGATTCGCCCATGCAGCTTTTCGATCCGCTCATCCTTTGCTTCCTTCGCACAGGTTTCGTTGCTGTTCTCTACATACCTCAGAAACTCCACCAGTTCCTTTGGCACCTCCGACCTATTAGTCCCCTTCGTGCTCAAGAAGATCTTCTGGGTGCCGTCCTTTAAGGCAAAGTCCCTCTCCAGACATCTTTCCTCGAAAGTGTACCTGTAAAGATTGTGATCAAAAGGATCAAAGGTGCAGATAAAGATCACGTAGCTGGGTTTTAGCTCCTGAAAATCTTCTCTCGGCTTTAACGCTCCCACGTCTATCTGTGCCTGATAAAACCGGCTCCTCTGGAGCAGATTCCCTCTGTTCCTTTTCTGCATCTCTACATTGTAGCCTACTTGCAGTTCGTCTGTCGCGTATACGTCCAACCGTATGCTGCGCAAATCCGGGCTTAAAAAAATCCCATGCTCTGTATGTACGCGCACTTTTTCCACCGGTTTGCCAAGAATGATCTCCAGAATCAGGCGACAAGTTTCCCCATCCTGCAGGGCAGACGCAAACAGAAAAGCATCGTTGAGATTTAACTCATCAAATGACTTTTTTGCCAATATATGCTCCTTTCTGCATATGGCAAAGATGCATCCTGCACCTTCATTATATACAGAAAAGCGACAGATATCAACAAAAAACGACATCAAAATTACCTCTCTTTAAAATCTATAATGTCTTATATAATCTTTTACAGATACCGGGATCTGCAGCGTAACGTCGCAAATCCCGGCATAAAAACAGTACTCTATCATGATTTTTATATCATACTTCAATTGGAAATTTGTCAATTAATTTTACAACCTTTTTTAACACGATCAAAGCGTCCGTCGCATCCACGATCCCATTGCCGTCCACATCAGCTGCCAAATCTTGCTGCTCAGTAGAGCCGCTCAGTTTTACCACGATCTTCAAAATTTCAAGCGCATCTTCGGATGTGGTTTCATTATCCTGATTAATATCTCCTGGATGACTGGTCATAAAATTCATTTTAATACTATAATCTATATTTGACCATGGATCAAATCTACCCGGAGACTTGACAATCTTCACATAATAAGTTCCTGCCGGTACTCCTACATTTCCTCCCTGTGAAGACTTCTTATTTCCTGCATAACTATCATTTACCAGTTCATTCCTGTCCTCATCATACAAATATGCTTTCCAAATGTTTTTGCCTGATTCTATATATTCATGGTCAAATTTCAAAGACACATATCCGTTTTCTGGTACCGTCACTTTGTACCAGTCATTATCGCCGCTTGTCCTCATACTTCCCTTCACGGTCTCGTTCACGTTTATTTCATCTGCATCTTCAAATGTATCATTAAACTCTGTCTCCCATTCTCCGCTGGATGCATAATCCACCGTAAGCATATAATCTACATTTGACCATGGATCAAATCTACCTGGAGACTTGACAATCTTCACATAATAAGTTCCTGCCAGTACTCCTATATTTCCTCCCTGTGATGATTTCTTATTTCCTAGATAACTATTATTTACCAGTTCATTCATGTCCGCGTCATACAAATATGCTTTCCAAATGTTTTTGCCTGATTCTATATATTTATGGTCAAATTTCAAAGACACATATCCGTTTTCTGGCACCGTCACTTTGTACCAGTCATTATCGCCGCTTGTCCTCATACTTCCCTTCACGGTCTTGTTCACGTTTATTTCATCTGCATCTTCAAATGTATCATTAAACTCTGTCTCCCATTCTCCGCTGGATGCATAATCCACCGTAAGCATATAATCTACATTTGACCATGGATCAAATCTACCCGGAGACTTGACAATCTTCACATAATAAGTTCCTGCCGGTACTCCTACATTTCCTCCCTGTGAAGACTTCTTATTTCCTGCATAACTATCATTTACCAGTTCATTCCTGTCCTCATCATACAAATATGCTTTCCAAATGTTTTTGCCTGATTCTATATATTCATGGTCAAATTTCAAAGACACATATCCGTTTTCTGGTACCGTCACTTTGTACCAGTCATTATCGCCACTTGTCCTCATACTTCCCTTCACAGGTACATTAACAACAATCTCATCCGCTTCCTCATAGGTGTCATTGGATTCCGTCTCCCATCCTGAACTGGCCGCTATAGAACTGTCAGCCGCGTTGATGCTTTTCGGCTCTCCCAACCAAACCTGTAATAATAAAAAACAAGCGATAGAAAACTGAACTATTTTTTTACACATGATACTTCCTCCCTGACATTTATTTTTTATGGCACCTGAATATACTTCATACTTTTTAAAATTACATTTTCACTTTCTCACTGAATATTGTCAGATATTCACCGATAAATCTTTTATCATTCATTTTTCTTATCCCTTTCTTTTCATCTTCTTTTACCCGTATAAGGGTAACTATGATAAGTATAGCATCGAATGAACAACAATGTCAACCCGTATACGGGTAAAAATCACATCCCTCCTGCTATGATTACATTAACCCGACTACGGGTAAACTGGCAAAGAAAAACTTGTATATTTCTTATGGAGGAAAAATGGAATATTCGGAAATTTATGTCCATAGAATCAAATCTCTGTGCAAAAAACGAGGAATTTCTGTCAATAAGCTTTCCAATATGGCGGGAATTAACCAATCTACCTTAGACAATATCGTCCGCGGAATGACAAGAAACCCCAAAGCCCGGACTCTTCATAAGATTGCGCTTGCCTTCAGTATGACGCTTTCCGAATTTTTAGATTTTCCGGAACTGAATAACTACAGCTTTGACGAGAATGAGGATGAATTTTGATCTGTCTTTCTATTCTGTTACACTGCTTACACCATAAAAAGACCTCCAAAACCGGCTGCAACCGGATATGGGAGGTCCTTAATTTTAATTGCATTATCATAAAAAATATCTGTTTTATACCCTTCTCTGCCTGCCTCTTTTAGCCAGCACGTTCGTGACCGCCACAAACAGCGCCGCGAACCCCAGCACCACCGCTCCGTTTACAAGCAATGGCTTTATAGCCGCCGGCTCCACCGTTTCCAGCTTCGCGATCCGCTCGTTGTTCTGGATATACCAGTAAGAAGGCAGGATATGGGCTATTTTCAGAACCGCGTCCGGCAGCCACTGTACCGGCACAAAGGCACCGCAGAGGAAGCTGGAGCCAAGGGCCACCACATTGATGATGCCGCCGAGAGCCTCCTTGTTGGTGGTGAGATTTCCGATCAGGAAACCCACAGACAGCGCGCACAGGGCAAACACAAAGGAATTGGCTATAAACAGCAGCCCCTGCTTTGTGAACATCACATCCTTCACCATCACAAAGCTGATCAGCACATAAAACGCCCACAGCGCAAATGCAAAGACGCCGTTTGCCAGAAGCAGCTGCAGATTGTATCTCAGATTATTTATAGGGCTTACGTTTGCGCGCCTGCGGATGCAGTCTCTCCGAAAACTGGAAAGCGCCACAGCAATGGCGTAGACGCAGCCTGCCAACAGGCTGTAGTTGGCAAAATTATAGAAAAATGCTCCCTTCGACAATCCTTCTTTATCCACAGAGGACTTCAGTTCCACTTCCACGGTCTCTTTCAGCGTCTCCTTTATCTGCTTTATCAGCTGCTTTTCCTCCATTCCCGCTTTCTGGTACAGGGAAGCCGTCTGAAGGAACCGTTCCAGTTGCATTTCCATATAAGCCGCCTGATAATCCCCTATGGAGCGTACCACAATGTCCGGACGTTCCCCGGCCAGAAAATCCTCGCTGAAGTTTTCCGGTATCTCAACGGTATAATTCACCTGACGGTAAAACAACGCATCGGACACCCCTTCCGTATCTTTCAGATCCTCCGGTCCTTTCACCTCTGCATGCTCTTTGATATAGTCGCACAACAGGCCGGCAAGGGCCCCTTCCTCGTCCTTGTTTTCCACATATACGTCCGGCCTGCTGGCCGTAAAATTGGTGGAATTGTCGCTGGTCTGCATATTAAAAACAGCGAAGCAAAGCAGGATCACCGTGTACAGGATCACGATTCCCTTATATTTAGTTAATATCTTAAAATATGTGCGAAATACTAACATCGTTCCTCCGTTATCTATTCTCCTGATCCCTGAGCGTATAGAATCCCCGCGGTCCGGCGATCTGCCCCGGCTTTCAGACGATACAACTGTGGGTTCCTATACGTTTCCCTACAGGCTCTGATACCGCTGCCGTCTCAGGGCAAAAAAGGAGATCCCGATCATAACCGCCGAAAACACAAGCAGACTTCCTACATTGAACCAGTACCTGTGGAAGGTGTTATAATAATACAGGGCGTACAGCCCGTCGGTGATCATGGCCGCAGGATTCACCTTATTCAAAACCGGCATATTTTTGTCGATCACATATTTCATGGTAATGCCCATCATGCCCGACAAAAAACAGCCCAACATGGTAACAGCAATGATCATGCCGGTCTTTGCGGTCTCGTTTGCCTGAATGAGCGCGCCTGCCGCGATGCCCATGGAAAGTCCCGCGAAGCTGCCCGCCAGCGCCAACAGGATCACCCGTGGCATATGCGGGCCATAATCCACCTTCAATACAAAAATTGTAAATATAAACAACAGTGCAAGCCCCAGAAGCTGTACCACATAACTGGCGCAGAGGCTGCCAAGCACCAGCCGTCCCTTTTTCACAGGACTGACGCTGATCCGCATGCCTTTTTTACTCATATTGGCCAAAATACAGTTGACGGCGTACATGCCGATGGTGGCGCAGTACAGACAGGCCATGGCGATCAGCGTGTAATACTCGATCATGGTGTAGCTTAGATTGCTGCCGGTGGTATCTCGGATAGAAGCCTGTTCCTCCTGAATCTCTCTCAGAATCTTTTCAGAGACCGTCTCCACATCTACAGGCACCTCCGCGGCTTCTTTCTTCTGCCTTTCAATTTCCGCTTCCGTCAGCGCCGCGACCAGCTTTGCGTTCTGCATGGTCTCGCCCACTGCCTGCCGAAAGATTGTCTCATTGATGCCGCTCTCTTTCACAACTACCTTTGGCGTCTCCCCGCCCGCAAGCAGATACCCGGAAATCTTTCCCTTTTCCAGCAGCTTTTCCGCCTCCTTTTCGGAAACGTACACCGTACGAAACAGCCGGTCTTCACTGTCCTCATCACTTAATTTCTCCATGGTTTCCAGCAAAAGCTCCCGGTTCGTGGGAATCGCGCCCTCTGGCGGTCCACTTCCCTGATCAGCGGATACTTCTTCCAAAGAACCGTTTTCCTGTTCAGTGGAAACCGCGCCCTCTGGCAGTCCGCTCCCTTGTTCATCAGATACTTCTTCCACTATGGCGATATCAATGAGATCCATCTTCTCATTTTTCTCGATGTCCGAAAAAGCCAGATAAAACAACGCCCCCAGAATAATGGGAAAAGCGTATGTCCAAAAGATCAGAAGCCGGTTCCTGAACAGATATTTCAAGGTATATTTGAAATGATGAAAAAACATCAGTCCCGAAGCTCCTTTCCTGTCAGTTCCAAAAATACGTCGTTTAATGTGGGGCGTTCGGAATAGATCTTGTGATACCGGATCTTTTCTTTTCCCAAAAACGCCAGAAGCTTTCCGAAATGATCCTCGCCTTCCCTGTAAACGATGCTGACCACGTTTTTGCTGTTTGTCACTTCTTTGACATGCTCTAGGGCTTTAATCTGCGCAAGCTGCTCCTGACTGATCCTGTCAACCTCCACTGTCACCTTCTCCTCAATATCCGTCAGTTCCTTCAGTTCCTCATTGGTGCCGGAGGCGATCACCCTTCCCTTATCCAGAATGATGATCCGGTCACAGAGGATCTCCACCTCCTCCATGTAGTGGGTGGTATAGACGATGGTAGCCCCCTGCTCCCGCAGAATGCGGATGCCGTCCAGAATATTGTTGCGGCTCTGAGGATCCACCGCCACCGTAGGCTCGTCCAGAAAGATCAGTTTCGGCTTGTGGGCAATACCGCAGGCGATGTTCAGCCGCCGCAGAAGGCCGCCGGACAGCTGTTTCGGATAAAACTTCACAAATTCCTCCAGCCCCGTCAAAGCGATGGCGTCCCGCACGTATGCCTTCCTTGTGTTTTTATCTCCAATATACAATCCACAGAAATAATCAATATTATCGTAAACGGTCAGTTCCTCAAAAACCGCCACGTCCTGAAACACCACGCCGATCTGCGCCTTCAGGTCATAGGCGTCGGGCGTCATCTCTTTTCCAAAAATACGGATATGCCCGCTCTCAAACTGCAGCAGCGATAAAAGACAGTTGATGGTGGTGGATTTGCCGCTGCCGTTTGGCCCCAGAAGACCAAGGATCTCGCCCTCATGTACCTCAAAGGACAGATCATCCACCGCTCTCAATTCCTTATAGGCTTTCGTCAGATTCCGCACCTCGATCACATTCTTCACTCTGTTGCTCCTTTCTAAACAGCGCCATCTGCCCCCGGAACATATCGGTCAACATTTCACTGATCTGCCGGTCGTCCAAAAAACAGGTATTTCTCGCCACAAGCACAGCGAGACCGTGGGTAAATACATAAACATTCCTGTGAAACCGCTTCATCTGCCGGTCGTCCAGCCCGGTTGCCCTCGTCCCATATTCGACGGAAAGCAGAGAGCTTGGCTGATCCAGATCCATATAATCCTCAAAGGACACACTGGCAGGGCTCATAAATAGCATGCGGAACAACTCCGGCTCCTCTCTGGCAAACCGGATATAGGCGATTCCAAGCCCTTTATAAGGTTGCGGATCATGAGTACCCTG
>CANQQN010000095.1 GCA_947625995.1 uncultured Lachnospiraceae bacterium | reverse complement strand
TACAGCGTAGTGACAGGTCTGGAGATGGGCGCCGACGATTATATCAGCAAGCCTTTCCGCCCGAGAGAACTGGTTTCCCGGATCCGCACCGTATTGCGCAGAGCCGGGAAAGGAGGCGCGGTGCTGGAAGTCCGCGGCCTGAAGGTGGACACCGCCAGAGGAACCGTGTATAAAAATGGGCAGGAATTGTATCTGTCGGCATTGGAATACCGGCTGCTGCTTACCTTTTTGAACAATAAGGGCATGGTCTTGTCCCGCACAAGGCTTCTGGAGGAGATATGGGATATTGCCGGAGATTTTGTCAATGACAACACGCTGACGGTGTATATCAAGCGTCTGCGGGAGAAGATCGAGGACGATCCCCAGTCGCCGGGTATCATAAAGACCGTGCGGGGGCTTGGCTATCGGATAGAGGAGTAAGGTATGCAGTTTTTCAGAAATCCTGAAATTACCAAAAGCATCATCATTTATATGATATTGACGGCAGTATTGGCAGCGGCGGGACTTTTTGTCAGTCCGGCGTGCGCCATGCTGCTTTTTTGCGCGGGCATTTGTTTTTTGTGCCTGCATCTGCTGATCACAAGGAGCCGGTATGGCAGGATCGTTCAAATGAGCCGTAAGATCGACCGCATTCTTCACGGGCAGGAGGAAACGGCGTTTTCCGATTACCGGGAGGGAGAGCTTGCCATCCTGCAGAATGAACTGAACAAGATGGTAGTCCGTCTGCGGGAGCAAGCGGATCAACTAAGAAAGGACAAGGTTTCCCTGCAGGACTCCATTGCGGATATTTCTCACCAGCTGAAAACGCCGCTGACGTCCATGAATCTTTTGCTGTCCCTGCTTGACAATCCAAAACTGACCTATGAACAGCGGTTTTCCTATGTAAAAGAGTTGGAGCGGGACATTTCCCACATTGACTGGCTGGTGGCCACGCTTTTAAAGATCTCGCAGATCGACGCCGGGACAGTACGGTTTTCAAAAGAATCTGTGGATGTAGAAAAGCTTGTGCAGGCCGCGGCATCGCCTTTGGAGGTTCCCATGGAACTGCGGGAGCAGCGGCTGCTGGTCGAGGTGGGAGAGCATGTCGCGTTCTGTGGAGATTTTTTGTGGACAGTGGAGGCGGTGCGCAATATTTTGAAAAATTGCATGGAGCATACGCCGCCCGGCGGGCAGATTAAGGTATCCGCGGCGGAAAACCCGGTATTTACGGAGATGGTGATCACGGACACCGGCGAAGGTATTGCCCCGGAGGATCTGCCCCATTTGTTTGAACGTTTTTATAAAGGAAAAAACAGCGGGGAAAAGAGCGTGGGCATTGGTCTGGCTCTGGCCCGAATGATCGTTACCGCGCAGGAAGGGACGTTAAAGGCGGGAAACAGGAAAGAGGGCGGCGCAAGGTTCATAATGCGGTTTTATAAGAGCGTGGTGTAGGAACCGCTGCTACGTTCGGGCATTTCATGAGCAGATTCTGGAAAGTTTCGGAAAGCGCAGAGAGATGCTCAGTTGCGCAATCTTTTTTGGGGCTCGTTATGTAAATCCATCGGTTCACTGTAAACAGGCTGATTTTTGTATTTTGCTGCGCCATCAATTATCATGCGGAAATCAAAACTCGCCCTCACGGGTTCAGACAATGATTTTCGCATGAAATTATGCTCGCAAAATCTACAAAAATCAGCCAATCGTTTGCCTGTGAAACTGATGGATTTACACAGCAGCGCCCGCCAGATTCCGTGCTGTGCTAGTGAGCAGATCTCAGCAGTTTCAGATCATACGTTTATTCTGAAAAATAAATGCAGGCCCTGTGCAATAACTTACGAATAGTGATAAATCATAGTTCCAAGGTTATCATAAATAAATGTAGGCATTTTTGTGATAACTTACGAACTATGACAAGTGACAATTTTGTTATTTTAAAGTCATGTGACTGTCATTTACAGTGTGTATAGTGAACGTGTAAAGAGAAAAAATTGCCTTGAGTCCGGCAGGCGCAGATCCGGGCGGGAAATGGTCCGCCGGTTCAGGGTACAAACGGATTTTCAGATGGGAGGAAAGTTATGGAACTTTTGAAAGTGGAAAATCTCACAAAAATCTATGGCACAGACGAAAATAAAGTATACGCACTGGACGATGTTTCCTTTTCCGTACGGAAGGGGGAATTTCTGGCGATCATCGGCCCTTCCGGCTCCGGCAAGTCCACTTTGCTGCACATTCTGGGCGGCGTGGATAAGCCTACTGCCGGGAAGGTATACATGAACGGCAGGGACGTGTACGCTCAAAACGACGAACAACTGGCGGTGTTCCGCCGCCGGGAGGTGGGACTGATCTATCAGTTTTACAATCTGATCCCGGTGTTGACCGTGACGGAAAACATGACGCTGCCGGTGCTGATGGACGGCAGAAAGGTCAATGAGGAAAGACTTGAGGAACTGCTGACAGTGCTGGATCTAAAAGGCAGGGAAGGACATCTGCCCAATCAGCTTTCCGGCGGGCAGCAGCAGCGGGTCTCTATCGGGCGGGCGCTGATGAACGCGCCGGCAGTGGTGCTGGCCGATGAACCTACGGGAAATCTGGATTCCAAAAACAGTCAGGAGATCATCAGTCTTTTAAAAATGTCCAATCAAAAATACAGGCAGACGCTGATCGTCATTACCCATGACGAAAACATCGCCCTGCAGGCGGACCGGATCATTGCCATCGAGGACGGCAGGATCGCCAGAGACGAGGTGATCCGGGGATGAGCAGAACGCAGAAAACGACCGGGAAAAGCAGGGTTGCCTGTCCAAAAAATATCTTCCGGCATTACGCCTTCCAGACTCTGGTGAAAAACAGGACGCGGACGCTGATGACCATTGTGGGGATCATTCTGTCGGTATCCATGATCACGGCGGTGACGACTCTTGTTTCCAGCCTGCAGCAGTATCTGTACAGGATCTCCGTGCAGAGCGAGGGAGACTGGCACGGGGCGGTCTATCATATTCCGGAAGATAAATGGAAGTTTCTGGATTACGCGGAGCAGACCGACGGCTACGTTACTGGGGAAGAGCTTGGCTACGCCAAGGCGGAGGGTTGTCAGAATGAATACAAGCCCTATCTGTTTCTTCTTGGAATCGACGAAGACTTTGCTAAAAAGATGCCGGTGGAGATCACCGGCGGCAGGCTGCCCCAAAACGCCGGGGAGATCATGCTTCCCAACCATCTGCGAACAAACGGCGGCGTCACCCACCAGCTTGGGGACGTGCTCACCCTGCAGATAGGCGATCGTGTTTCGGAGGGAGAGACTCTCTGGCAGGAGAATCCCTACCAGCATCCGGATGACGGCGTAAGCGAAGAGCTTTCCGTAAAAAGGACCGCGGAGTATACGGTGGTAGGTTTTTACGAACGACCGGGCTTTGAGGATCATAGCGCGCCGGGCTACACGGCGCTGACCGTGGCAGACGGAAGTGTGGACTGCTACGATGTGTATTTTAAGATGAAGAAGCCAAAAGATGTTTATGAGTTTCTGGAAAAACAGTTTGCCGATGAGGCTTCTGCTACCAACTGGGATGTACTCAGAAGTCTGGGCGTCTCCGGCAGCCAGTCCTATAATTCTATGCTGGCGGGCCTTGCCACGGTGTTGATCGGTATCATTATGGCAGGTTCCATTTCCCTGATCTATAACGCGTTCTCCATCTCTGTCAGCGAGCGCACCAAACAGTTTGGCCTCATCGGCTCCATCGGCGCCACCAGACGGCAGATGATCAGGTGCGTGCTCCATGAGGCCATGATGCTCTGCGGGGTCGGGATTCCCCTTGGCATTCTGGCAGGCATCGGCGGTATCGCTGTGACGCTGCATTTTACCGGCGGTATGCTGGATGATATTCTTTATGGTAAGGGCATCAGTCTGACTCTGCATGTGTCGCTGCTTTCTGTAGTGATTGCGGCGGCGGTGGGTCTGGTCACCGTGCTGCTCTCCGCATGGCTGCCTGCAAGACGGGCCATGAAGGTGCCTGCTATCGACGCCATTCGCCAGACAAACGACGTGAAGGTGAAGGCGAAGCAGGTGAAGACTTCAAAACTGGCCTATAAGCTGTTTGGCTTTGAGGGAATGATCGCCTCCAAGAATATGAAGCGCAGCAAAAAGAAATACCGCGCAACGGTGATCTCCCTGTGTATGAGCATCGTGCTGTTTATTTCCGCCAGCAGCTTCTGCAGTTATCTGGCCCTCAGTATGCGTTCGGCCACGGAGATCCTTGGCTATGACCTGGTTTATGATACCCAGTTTGAAAATGAGGAGCAGGCAAAGCAGGATGAAACCATCGCGAAGCTGGAGGAATTGTTTTTGCAGGCGCCGCAGGTGACACGGGTAAGCTGGGATTCGGACAACTACAACCAGGTAGGTGTGGAAGAGGGCGCCATAAACGAAGAATATGAAAAGCAGTGGACCTCTTATTATGCGGCGCAGTTGGAGCGGGAGGACGGCCGGGTGATACTGGACGGCGACTTCTGTTATATCAATGACGAGGACTACCGGGCGTATCTGGAGGAACAGCATCTGGACGCGGACCGGTACATGGACGCGCAAAATCCCACGGCGCTGCTTTATGTGAAGCATCAGTTTTACAATGAAAATGAAGGAAAATATTATATGCTGGACGTGCTGGATCATCCCATTGCGCATCTGACGCTGGACCGGCAGAAGGAGTTTGAAGGGCAGGAATACATGGGGCAGGAAAATAAAGAAGGCGAGGCCGCCGTGTATGTATATGAGGATGAAAACGGCAAAGAATACCGGTATACAAAGGATCAGGTTTATGAACAGGTTTCCGTAAACGTGGGCGAGATCGTGGAAGAGCTTCCCTTCGGCGTGCGGGCGTGGGGGCAGGTGACCTGCCTGTTCCCCTACAGCGCCATAGAAACGCTGGAGCAGACAAAGCGTCCGGTATCCTTCCAGCTTGAGGCAAAGGAGCACAAGGCCGCCATGGAGAAGATCAGCAGCCTGCTGGGCGAACAGGGCTTTGCCGTGGATACCCTGTACGATCTGGCTGAAAATGACGAGATCATGCGGGCCACCATGCTGATCATCAACATTTTCTCTTACGGGTTTATCATTTTGATCTCGCTGATCGCGGCTGTGAACGTGTTCAACACCATCTCCACCAACATCAATCTGCGCCGCCGGGAATTTGCCATGTTAAAATCCGTGGGCATGTCCCAGAAGGGCTTTTACCGGATGATGCGGTTTGAGTGTCTGCTCTACGGCGTGAAGGGATTGATCCTTGGCGTGGCGTTGGCCGCTTTGGTGACGCTTGCCATCTACGTGTCGGTGAACGAGGGCGTTTCCGCCGGATTCTTCATCCCTTGGCAGAGCATCTGCATCGCGGTGGGCAGCGTGTTCGCGGTGGTGTTCTCTACCATGTTGTATTCTGCGGGAAAGGTGCGGAAGGAAAATACGGTGGATGCGCTGAAGAATGAGAATTACTGACAGAAGCCGGGGACGGCTTGAAATTTATGTTTAACTTTCCTATACAGGGGAAGGACTATATAGAGATAAAAAAGAAGATGATATTCAGTTGCAAGTAAGTGTTGCCGATGCAATCAAATGCTTTTCACCCAGTTTTTAAGTGAAAAACACAGGGACATTCTCCGTACAGTTTATCAAATCCGGGATTTCATCCGCATTTCCGGTTTCAGCTTTTTTTCGGAGGGGCAGTGATCAGCTTTTTCAGTCGGCTGAGCCTGCTCCGGCTGATGCCGGAAAGCCGGAGGATCTCTTCATCCTCATACAGTTTCATTTTCAACATTCTGACAGCAACCGTTTCAAATCCTTCGCGGCGGCCCTTCCTGCGGCCGGTCTCCAAAACGTATTCTGAATAATTACACATTTTTTTGACTCCTTCCTGCAATTCTTTACTCATGGAAATTCCATAGTCTTTTTTTAATCGTTCTTTTTTTGTTTTATAATCCAGCCTTGTTGACAGCAATATGTTCAGCATACCGGTTAGAGGATTTCCGTCAGAAGCCTTTTCGTTCAGACAGATCAAAATCAGGGACTGTTTGTCATAAGCTTGCTTTCGATTTGGGACACCTGGCAAAAGATCATGTTTGCTAATCCGGTATTCTGAGACGGCATTGCCTATATAGTTAGGCGCGTTCATACAGAGCCAGATAGAGTATACTTTTTTGATGTCATTGTAGTGGGAATTTGTAAATTCCCTGTCAAGCTGCGCACTGATCAGGCGGCTGCAGTAAAAGAGTCCTCTGGATTCAATCCGGTAGCCCGGATAAAAATTCTTCTGTGCTTCTATATTGATGATGATCTTGACAGGCTTTTTCTGCGGAGGACAGGGCAGATTAGCATGAAAATTGATATCGTAACAGACAATTCCCTCTCCGGGAACGTTATGTTCTGTAGCGGAGCCGGTAATTTTTTCGGAATAAGACTCCGGTGAGCCGGTAGGATCGACGGAAGGAAAAACCGGTACAAAACCGATCCAAGGTGTGCCTTCAATGTAAGGAATGATCTCCTCCGGGGACAACCGTCCGAAAGCCTTAATGGTATAATGCAGGATCCATGACAAAATGATCTTATTGCTAAGGACGTTTTTGACATGAGTATCAAGCTGAATGTCTGATCCTGCAGAAAGAACATCTCTTCCAAGCGCGTTTGCAGCTTGACAGGGCAGATCTGCGCCCTCATATGCAAGATGGAATGTCGGATTTTTGTTTTTCAAAGTATCATCCCCTGTAAATTCATTTATCACAGGCGGAATCTCCTGCCATTAAGGCAAATAAAAAATGATTCCCCGTGCGCCACAGGAAAACAACCGTTTAAAGGAGGATTATTTTCCGCATTTTATGGAATCATCTTTTGTAAGGCTATTCATTTGTATCTGACAAAAGTATACAATATCCGACAGGAAAATGCAAGGATCAAAATCTTATTTGAGAAGAAATTAAAAAAAAATCAATTTGAAAATATATTTGTAAATTCTGATCAAGTAGGAAAGCATGATTGTTTACTGTCAGTGGTCGTCTTGCGATACGCCTGTATAGACGTATCTTTAGAATCGGAAAGCCCTAATATATAATTTGCAAATACATGGTAATACTTGCACAATGCTATAAGATGACGGATGGTCAGATTCTAAATGTAGATTGTTTTCTTGACATTTGTCGAGCATTATTATATAGAGAAAAAACAAAAAACTTAGCACTCAACCGTTGACAGTGCTAACAACATGTGTTATAGTAACCATAGAACAGACCAGAATCAGGTCTGTATTTCCATGTTCCGGTC
>CANQQN010000094.1 GCA_947625995.1 uncultured Lachnospiraceae bacterium | reverse complement strand
ATCAGCATTTGGAGGAAAATACAATGATCAAATTAACAGACAAACGGGTGCGCAAATATCTCACCCCTTACAAGTACGGCGAACCGGTGCTTGCAGGCACCGGAGCAGCAGGCGCTTTTGATGAGAAGAGCGTGGACGTGCCTTTTGTATTCCGGCATGATCACCGGTTTTATATGGTATACACAGGGTATGACGGCAAAGGCTATCAGTCGGCGGTGGCGGTCAGCGACGATCTGCTCCACTGGACCCACAGCCATATCCTGATCCCCAGAGATCCGGAGGACAGCGACCGGTGGGACAAGGTGGGCACCTGCGTGACTTGGATGATCAAGGAAAGCGACAATCTCTACGATACTCCCAGACTGAAAAAGATTGACGGCAAATACTGGCTTGTGTACCATTCTTACCCGGCCGCCGGATACGAGGCAGGCCCCGCCGAGATCGGCCTTGCATGGACGGAGGATGAATCGCTGAAGGACTGGCACCGTCTGGACGCGCCGGTGTTCTCATGGAAGGACGGCGGCGATTGGGAAAAAGGCGGATTGTACAAGGCCTGTATCATTACGCATGAAGATACCTACTATCTGTTTTATAATGCGAAAAATACCGACGCCCGTTGGACCGAGCAGACCGGTATGGCAAGATCAAAGGATCTGCTTCACTGGGAGCGCTGTGAAAAGAACCCGGTGCTTGCCGTGACCCCCGGCGCATGGGACGGCAGATTCCTGTCCGATCCCTATATCGTAAAGGACGGCGATATCTGGTTAGATTTTTATTTTGGCTACAACAGCGGCCACGCGCAGGAGGGGCTGGCGCTTTCCTCCGATCTGGAGAATTGGGAAAAGGTGGAGGAGCCCATCATCAAAAACACCCCCGGCGGCGTGGATGAGGAACATGCCCACAAGGCGTCCATCATCTATTACAATGGCGTGCTGTATCATTTTTACTGTGCCACAAGGCCTCTGCGGGAGGGAGACCCTACAGAGGTATATAATGCGTTCCGCACCATCACCGTGGCGGCGGATAAACCGGTATTCAGAAAGTAAGAATAGAGACAAAAAGCTGCCGTGGCGGGTTTTGCGGCAGAGAGGCAGATAGTTTCGGAAAGAGGGGATCCAAATGATCAAAAATGCGGACAGGATTTACTACGGCGGCGACTACAATCCCGATCAATGGGACGAAGCCACCATAGATGAGGATATGCGGCTCTTTAAGAAGGCGGGCATCAATCTGGTGACGCTGCCTGTGTTCTCTTGGGCCAAGCTGGAGCCGGAGGAGGGTGTTTACGATTTTACATGGCTGGATAAACTGATGGATAAATTTCTGGAGAACGACATCAAGGTCTGTCTGGCTACGCCTACCACTGCCCAGCCGGCATGGCTTTCCAAAAAGTATCCGGAGGTACTGCCTGTTGATAAGTCCGGCCGCAAGCGCACCCACGGCATGCGGGTGTACTTTTGCGTGAACAGTCCAAAATACCGGGAACGGGCGGCTGCCATTGCCCGGCAGATGGCGCAGCGTTATGCCAACTATCCCAATCTGGTGCTCTGGCATGTGGCAAACGAGTACGGCACCTACTGTTATTGTCCCACCTGCGAGGCAAAGTTCAGGAAATGGCTGAAAAACCGCTACGGCACCATTGAAAATCTCAATGATAAGTGGCACACCTGCTTCTGGGGCCGCACCGTCTATGATTTTGACGAGATCATGCTGCCTACGGAATTGAACGACGATTACCGCTTCAACCCGGTGGTGAATCTGGATTATATGCGGTTTATGACAGATTCCACCATCGAATGCTTTGAGAATGAGGCGCAGGTTCTTCGGGAATATACGCCGGATGTGACCATACAGACCAATATATCGGGTCATATTGAGAAGCTGGATCAGTTTAAGATGACACGGCATATGGATATCGCCGCATGGGACAATTATCCCGCGCCCGGCGCGGATCCGGCATTTGTGGCCTACAAGCATGACCTGATGCGGGGCATGAAGGGCGGAGAATCCTTTATGATGCAGGAGCAGTCGCCCAATCAGCAGAACTGGCAGCCCTACAGTAAATTAAAGCGCCCAGGAGAGGTGCGCATGATCAGTTATCAGGCCATGGCCCACGGCTCGGACACCTGCCTGTATTTTCAGCTTCGCCAGTCCATTGCGGGAGAGGAAATGTACCATGGCGCGGTGATCTCCCATGCGGGACACGAAAATACCCGTATCTTCCGGGAATGCGCCCAGCTTGGAAAAGAGCTTCAAAAGATCGGGGACGCATTCCTTGGCGGCAAGACGCCGGCCAAAACCGCCATCATCTTTGACTGGGACAACTGGTGGATTCTGGAATTTGCCTCCAAACGGTGCCTGCCAAACGATGATTTCAATTATCTGAAAAAAATGAGCAAGTTTTATAAAGCACTTTACGACGCGAATATTCCCGTGGATATGCTCAGCGTGGACGGGGATTTCAGTAAATATAAGGTGATCTACGGGCCGTTTTTGTATATGATGAAAGAGGGCCTGAAAGAGAAGATCGAGGCCTTTGTAAGGGCAGGCGGCACCTTTGTGACCACTACCCTTGCCGGGCTTGTAGATGAGAACAACCGGGCGGTGTTCGGCGAATATCCCGGCGCTTTCAGAGATCTTATGGGCATCTGGGTGGAAGAAAGCGACGCCCTCAGAAAAGAGGAGCGCAATCACATGGTCATGAAAGACGGGTTCCTTGCGGGGGACGAATACGCCTGCATGTACCAGTGTGACATCATTCATCCCAGAGGTGCGCAGGTGCTGGCAAGCTACGGGGAGGATTTTTATGAGGGAACGCCCTGCTTTACCGTCAATACATATGGAGAGGGCAAGGCGTATTATATCGGCACGGAGCCTGACGGCGCGTTCCTTTCCGCATTGACGGAAAAGCTCTGCGCGGACAACGGCATCCGGGCGCCTTACCGGGCGGATCCCGGCGTGGAGCTTACCCGCCGGATCAACGATAAAAATGAGATCGTATTCGTTTTGAACCATAATCAGCAGGAGGCATCCGTTGATTTTGAAAATGACAGGCTTATTGATCTGATCTCTGAAAAAACTGTGACCGGCGTCACAACAATTTCACCAAATGATGTTATGGTATTAAAAAAAGCGGAAACAGACCGGAAAGGCAAAGATTCCTGACGGTTTGAGTCAGGTTGACTGAAAGGAGAGGGATACTGATGAAGACACATCCTTTATTTCCAAAGGTAAACGCCCTGCTTCACGGCTGCGATTACAATCCCGAGCAGTGGCTGGACCGTCCGGACATTCTGGAGGAGGACATTCACCTCATGAAACAGGCCGGCGTCAATACGGTCACTCTTGGCGTTTTTTCATGGTCCATGTATGAACCCACGGAGGGGGAATACCGGTTTGAATGGATGCACAAGATCATGGACGATCTATATAAAAACGGCATTTATACTATTCTTGCGACGCCTTCCGGCGCAAGGCCCGCATGGCTGGATGAAAAGTATCCCGAGGCAATGCGTACCAATCTGAAACGGGTGAAAAATCTCCACGGGCTGCGGCATAACCACTGCATCACTTCACCGGCCTACCGGAGGCTGGTCCATGAGATGGACGTGAAGCTGGCGGAAGAGTTTGGAAGCCATCCCGGTCTGATCCTGTGGCATATTTCCAATGAATTTGGCGGGGAGTGCGCCTGTGAGCTCTGCGCGGAGAAATTCCGGACATACCTGCGGGAAAAATATCATAATAATATCGAAGAATTAAATCAGGCATGGTGGACCACCTTCTGGTCTCACCGGTTCAACGACTTTGACCAGATTGAACCGCCGGCTTCCCATGGGGAAAAGAGCATTCATGGATTGAATCTGGACTGGAAACGCTTTACCACCGTGAACACCCGTGATTTTATGGAAGCGGAGATGGCAGTATTCCGGGAGAAAACGCCGGATATCCCCATCACCACCAACTTTATGCATTTGTATGCGGCGCTGGATTACAATCAGATGGCGAAGCCGCTGGACGTGATCTCTTGGGACAGCTATCCAAAATACGGCGATCCGGACAGAAGCCTGTACGACATTTCCGTGGAAAATGCCTTTGACCATGTGACCATGCGGTCCTTCAAAAAGGATCGGCCGATTATGATGATGGAGAGCGTGCCGAGCCTTGTCAACTGGCATGAATACAACAAGCCCAAGCGTCCCGGCGTCCACAGGATCACGGCCCTGCAGGCCATTGCCTGCGGCTCGGACACCGTGCAGTATTTCCAGTGGAGAAAAGGCCGGGGCTCCTTTGAACAGTATCATGGCGCCGTGATGGATCACCTTGGCAGAAGTGATACGAGAGTGTTCAGAGATGTGGAGGCTTTGGGCGCGGCGCTGGCGGCGCTGAAGGAAGTACAGGGCTCTCTTGTGAAGGCGCAGGCAGCGATCCTTTTTGACTGGGACAACCGTTGGGCCATTGACGACGCGGCGGCGTTTTCCGATAAATCCAAAAAATATGAGCAGACCTGTATCGATCTGTTCCGGTTGTTTGTGAAAAACGGCGTGGAGGTGGATCTGATCTCTTCAGAAGAATCCTTTGCCGATTATCAGGTGCTGGTTGCGCCTATGCTGTACCTATTGAAGCCCGGCGTGGCCCGGCGCATGAAAGAATTTACGGAGGCGGGAGGACAGCTTCTTGCCACTTACATTACAGGGTACGTGGATGAACACACCCTCTGTTATCTGGGCGGTTTCCCTGGAGACGGGCTCACGGAGCTGTTCGGCCTGTATACGGAGGAAATTGATACGTTATTCCCCAAGGATACCAACGGCGCGGCGTTTTTGGAGGACGCTCCGGTAGAAGGCACCTACAAGGTCAGGGATTACTGTGAGATCGTAAAGCTTCAGGGGGCCCGGACACTGGCAGTCTATACAGATGATTTTTATAAAAATACCCCTGTGGTGACAGTCAATCCTTGTGGAAAAGGCAAGGCATATTATGTGGCCGCCCGCATGGAGGCTTCCGGCATGGAGGCGGTGTTAAGATATCTGTGGCAGCAGGCGGGCATAGAACCGAAATCCCTTCCGGAAGGTGTGGAATATCACCGGAGGCTGGGAGAAGGCGTTGCCTATGATTTTTATCTCAATTATACCAATGAAGAAAAAACAGTGACGACAGAACAGGGCGTCGACCTGCTTACAGGTTCCGCGGTGGGCGGTAAGACGGTTCTGCCGCCTTTAGGAGTGATCGTATGTCGGGTACAGCTTTAAAGTTGATTGCCATGGTCTTGATGCTGGTGGATCATATTGCCCAGTTCATTCCCGGTATGCCGGTCTGGATGCACTGGCTTGGGCGGATCTCGGCGCCGGTCTTTCTATACTGTCTCGTATGGGGTATGGAAAAGACAAGAGACCGGTTCCGGTATCTGCTCCGTATTTATCTTGCCGGCCTTGTGATGGGCGTGATGGATTTTGTGGTCAATCTGCTGTATAAGGATCCCTATACGCCCATGAGCAACAATTTCTTCACCACGCTGTTTTTGGTGGGCGTACTGATCGCTATTATCGAGATGTATCGGGACGATAAGGATTCCGGGAAGCGGCTGGCGCTGATCGTGCTCATCGAACAGCTGGTGTCTGTGATGATCTGCTACATGGGCTCCTTCGGGTTTGGAGAGCTGCATCTGGAATATCTGTTCTGCGGAATCCTTCCCAATGTGCTGTACACGGAAGGAAGCTTTTTGTGCATTGTTCTTGGGCTTTTGTTTTACTGGTACAGGAAGGAGCCAAAGTGGCTTGCCGGCACCTTCGGGATCACCTGCCTGATCTATGCCGTGCTTGTATTTATTGAAGAAGGCTTCTCCCTGCAGGCTGTGCTGTACACAGATTACCAGTGGATGATGGCGGTGGCCATTCCCTTTTTCCTCGCCTACAACGGGGAGCGGGGAGCCGGATATAAATACCTGTTTTATGTATTCTATCCCGTTCATATCGTGGCTCTGTTCTTGATTGGAAATATGGTTTTCAGATGATCATTCGGATGGAAAACCGGGCATATTAGAAATAGAAAAGGGGCTTTCGCCCTGCATCATGAGGAGGAGAAAAATGCTTTATCAAAAAAACGCGGCGCGCTCGCTTTCCAAGGAACTGTTTGAAAATCCCACCAGCGAATACCGGGGCGCCCCCTTCTGGTCATGGAACTGTGATGTGACGGAGCAGATGGTGGACGAGCAGATCGATATCTATCAGAAGATGGGCTTTGGCGGATTCCATATCCATGCCCGCACAGGACTTGAGACCCCCTATATGGGAGAGCGGTTCATGGAGCTTGTGAAACGGGCGGACGCACGGGCAAAAGAAAAGGGAATGCTCTGCTATCTGTACGATGAGGACCGGTATCCTTCCGGAAGCGCCGGAGGCGTGGTCACGGAAGATCTGCGCTACCGGCAGCGTTTTCTGGTCCTGACCCGGAATCTGTCGGACGCGTACTGCAAAGACAAAGAGACCTTTGACCGGCAGATCGAGGCGGGAGAAAAGCCCATTGGCTATTATGTGACCTCCTATCAGGTGACGCTGGATAAGGACGGCTGCCTGAAGGACTATCAGAGAGTGGCGCAGGATGCGCAGGTTCCGGAGGGGACTCTGTGGCACCTGTATCTGCGGCTTTCGGAGGAAAGCCCATGGTATAACGACCAGACCTATATAGACGTGCTGAACAAAAAAGCGGTGGAACGGTTTGTGGAACTGACCCATGAGCGCTATTACAAGGCGCTGGGAGAGGAGTTCGGCAGATCCGTGCCCTCTATCTTTACGGATGAGCCCCAGATGGCGGGCAAGTTTTCCTTTGCTACGCCCTTTGCGGATGAAGACGCTACCCTTTCCTTTACGGACGACATGGACGAGACCTTCGCGGCTGCCTATGGCGTTCACCTGCTGGATATTTTGCCGGAGATCTTGTGGGAGCTTCCGGGGGGACAGGTCAGCGTGCACCGTTACCATTATCATGACCATCTGGCGGAGCGGTTCGCCTCTGCTTTTTCCGATACCCTCGGGAACTGGTGCGAAGCCCACAATCTTTCCCTGACGGGGCATTTTATGTCCGAGCGCACCTTGTTTTCCCAGATCCTTGCGCTGTCGGAATCTATGCGCCTTTACCGGAGCTTCCAGCTTCCGGGCATTGATATCCTCACGGACGCCAAGGAATTCACCACTGCCAAGCAGGCAGCAAGCGTGGCCCGCCAGTACGGGCGCGAGGGCGTTATGTGTGAATGCTATGGCGCCATGGACTGGGATTTTGATTTCAAGGGGCACAAGCTGCAGGGCGACCGCCTGTGGACAGTTGAACGGACACTGAGCCTTAAAGCCGGTGGTCAGGAGGCCG
>CANQQN010000093.1 GCA_947625995.1 uncultured Lachnospiraceae bacterium | reverse complement strand
AATACCACGCCGAATTTTCTGTGCAGTTCATCCTTCGGATAAGTACGAACGTCCCTTCCGTCTACAAACACGCCGCCCTCGTCGGCGTCATAAAACCGCATGAGCAGATTGATGACGGTAGTCTTGCCGCAGCCGGTAGGCCCGATGATCCCAAGGCTCTCGCCCTGCCGGAGGACAAAATCGATATCGTTCAGACAGTTTTCCCGTTCCCTGCCGTCAAAAGCCTCCGAGCTTGCCACTCCGTTTTCTCCATACCGGAAGCTGACATGCTCAAAACGGATCAGCCCGCTGCCTGAAGGCTTTTTACCTTCTTCTTCGGAAAGGATCTTCTGGTCCTCTTTGGTATCAAGGATGCGCCCGATCCGGTTTGCGGAGGCGGAGGCTTTGCTGATCATCATAAAAATGCGGTTCAGCCCCATGACCCCCTGCAGGATCATGTTGAAATAGGTAAGAAACGCCAGAATGACGCCGGGCTCCATCTGCCCGCTGTTCACCCGTCTGGCGCCGATAAAGACCACAAGGGTTAAGCCGGTATTGAGACAGATCTGCATCATGGGTCCGGGCAATGCCATAACCGTACCTGCTTTGATATCATTTTTTGTCATCCGGTCATTGCTCTCGGCAAACCGGCGCTTTTCATACTCTGTCTTGGAGAGTGCCTTCACCACGCGGATGCCGCTGATATTTTCCCGCATGACACGCACCACGTCGTCCAGACTTTCCTGCACCCGGTTGTAAAGAGGGATCCCGTAACGGGAGACCGCAAATACCACAGCCAGCAATACCGGCAGCATGGCGCAGAGAACAAGAGCCAGCACCCGGTCCATGGTCAGCGTGACCACGATCCCGCCTACCAGCATGATGGGCGCCCGGACGCATAACGTCTGGGACGCCTGCGCGCAGGACTGCACATTATAGCTGTCGCTGGTCATACGGCTGATCAGGCTGGGCAATCCGAAATAATCAAACCGGCTGCCGGAAAGATTAGCAGTCTTTGTAAACAGATCCTGCCGGATATTGTAGGAAACATTATGCGCGTTGTCCACGGCCTGCCGGTTGGCCGCCACGTTCAGAAAACGCGTGGCCACTGCCGTCGCCACCATCAAAAGTCCCCAAAGAAAAATGCTGCCCATTTTTCCTGTCGGAACAGTCACGTCAATGATATGCTCCAGAATATAGGGCAGCAAAAGCTCCGTCATGGCAGCAAGCAGCTTTATGAACATTGCCAGCGCAATGAGGTTTTTATAGGGCTTCATGTAGCGGAATATGTATTTCATAAGGCAATACTCTCCCTCTTGTTGCAAAACATTCCATCATATCTGCGGATGCGTAATCCGTGATTCCCTTTCCGGTGTTGGGATGACTGTGGGAATATACCTGATCCGCCGCAAACACTGCCACCAGAAGCAGGCACACCGGGATCAGCACCTTCCGGTTGATCTTTTTGACCAGATTGTCCAGAAGGGGCGCCGCAAGATAAACGATAGCCATGCCGCCCACACCGAACACCAGCAGGCCTTCCGCGCAGATCCTGCCGTTGAGATTCAGAAAATATCCGCTGTAATCCCACCATTTCCGGCCGTCGTGGGTCACCTGTAAAAACCAAGAAGTAAAATATTCCACGGATCCGCAGAGAATGACGGCGGTAACAAATTCCAACACCGGCTTCGAGCGAAATTTATTTAACAGGATCAGGATCATCACGCCACCGGCGCCGTAAATGGGCAGCCAAGGCCCGTGCATCACGCCACGGTTGACAAATACGCCGTCGGACACAAGATGAAGACTGACCTCCCAGAGCCAGCCGATCAGGGAAAATGCGAAAAACAGCATGATCAGCGACCAGACAGAATAGTGTCGCATATAATGCATGGACTGGATCTTCATTTTTCGTTCTTCCTCCGGGATAGGATACAGCCTGCCCGGATAAGCTTTTCCTTCAAACTCGTCCCGCAGGGATTCCGCCTTGACCTTTGCAGTCATGGCGCTTTCATACAGCCGTTCCTTATTGTCGCTGAACATGGCGATGCCGAACACATCCTCGAAAAATCCTCTGACGCCGGTCTGTCTCTCCATCCCCAGCCCCTTCTCGGCCTCCGCCGCCAACCGTTCCACGTTGCCGTATGCAGCTTTCAGCCGGTCCTGCCCGGCCTTTTCAAACAGATATGTATCGTTAAGCGCCTCCGATCCGGGGATATTCTTCTCCTTAGCCTGTGCGCGCACATAAGCGTAATACTCGCCAAATACTGCTTCCATATAAGGATTTACAAAAAGGTATCCCGCGAAATTAAGCGTGAACAGCCGGAGCAGCTGCCATCCAAACAGCGTCAGGTCCAGCTTAAAGCACTCCCACTTGTGACCGTCCATCATCTTACGGGAAAGGGTGATCGCCTTTAACGGAGAAATAGTGGGATTCTCCGCCACAATATAGGGCACCATGCGGTAGGAATATTCCTTGATCACGCCGCCGACAACAGTGAGCCACCACAACATCTGAAACACGCTCTGCAAGAGCATGATCATGGAAGCGTGGAACCATTTATTCACCCGAGCCAGAAACAGAAACCGGTCAATGGGCAGCTTTTCATAAATGCGTCCCTCCAGAAAGATTCTGGCGGAAATCGCCCTGTAAACATTAAAGACAAAGGTCCAGACCGAAAGTAGGACCAGCAGGCCCAAAATAATGACCACGACAAGTCCCGCGCTTTCAGAACCGGTGAGAGACGCTACCGCAGATACAAGGGTAGCCACAACAGTCCCGGAGGACATCAGATTGACCAGCGCCGCGAAAACGCCCCTTCGCCGTCCAAACACTTCTTTTTCCTGAATCAGACGTCCGATGGAAGAACCGTTTACCACATCCAGTATACCCGAACTGACATTTGTCGTACCGGTCTGTACCACGGTCTCGGAGGTCTTTTTCTGCCTTGCGGAGGGAATGTTCACACTGCTCACGGTGCTGCTTCTGATCGTTCCGAAAAAGACCGCGATCATACAGACCACTACAAAAAAAAGATAATGCCTTTTCAAGGATGCTTTTGCCTTTTGTTTTATTTCACGCCGGTTGTATGACATATGAATTTCTCCTTCAGCGCTTTTCCTCATCATGATCAAAGCTTATCAGAACAATATCGTATTCCAGCAGGCAGAACCCCTCTGGATTTTCACTACTTGCTCCATTATAATGTATTTTTTTAAGGAATTCAACATGAAATATGCCTTTCCCCGTAACAGCGGACAGTCCGGACTGTTTTTGCCCAACAAAGCACCAATTATGGAAACAGGCCAAGAGGCAGACAGCAAAAAAAACGGCGCAGGCAAGGGCGTATACCGGCCGGGAGGGTCTGCACAGCGGCGGCTCGGATAGAATCTGTTTCATGAAAAGAGCGCCCCGAAAGTCATTTGAAATGACCGGAGGGACGCTCTCTTTCTGCTTTTTGTTATGCAGCGTTTGCTTCTTTTTCAACAAACAGCTTCTTTAAACCCTGCAGGGCAACGATCACTCCAAGGATCAGAAGGGCGACCGCAAATGCAAGCTGCAGAAGATTGCCTGCGGTGGGCGCCGCGATCAGTGCCAGACTCTTTTGTACCAGAGCAGTCAAAGTAACCACCAGCATGATCAGCATCGGTACCCAGAGCATCCAGCCCTTTCTTTTTGTCTTTTTGAAGTACACTGCGCAGGCGACCAGGGAAAGCGCGGAAAGCAACTGGTTGGCTGAGCCAAACAACGGCCAGATATTCTGATAACCGGCTTTTGCAAGGATAAAGGCAAACACCAGCGTGATGATCGTCGCAAAATATTTGCTTGTCACCACTTTTCTCCAAGGCTCCATATTGTCGTCGTCTATGGACGCGTCCAAAAACAGTTCCTGAAAGGACAGACGTCCTATCCGGGCCACGGAGTCAAGGCTGGTCAACGCAAATGCGGAGACCGCCAGATTGATCAGCGTAAAGATCACGGAATGCGGCAGCCCAAGCTGTGTCAGGAAGTTTGCCACCGCGCCGGCAAAGATCTGAGGAGGCGTGGTATAACCTGCCTTGGCGGCTGCGCCTGTCGCGAAGCTGGCTACGGCGATCAGAGAGATCACTCCCAGCAAAGATTCCATAAGCATGGCGCCAAAGGAAACCGGCAGCATAGCCTTCTCATTGTTGATCTGCTTGGATGCCGTACCGGAGGAAACCAGTGAATGGAATCCCGACACAGCGCCGCAGGCAATGGTCACGAACAGGATCGGGAAAAGGGAGCCTGTGCCTTCCACATAAAATCCCGTGAAGGCCGGAAGATTCACACTGGGGTTGGTGACGATCACGCCGACCACCGCCATAACGATCATGACCACCAGCAGATAACTGTTCAGATAATCACGCGGCTGCAACAACGCCCAGACCGGCACAATGGAAGCGACCGCGATATAAACGAACACAATGATCTGCCATGCATCCTTGGATATATAAAGGGGAACATTCAGGCCAATCGCCACGCCTGCCACAAGCAGCACGATGGCAAGCAGGGTATTGACCAGCTTGCCCAGCTTGGCGTATCTCAGGATAAAGCCCAATGCAACCGCTTCTACGATAAACAACACAGAAGTCATTGCCACGGAGCCGTTGGCGGCAATCTTGGAGCCGTCCTCCGCAAAACCCATGAAAGTACCGTCTACCACATCCGCAAAGGCGGCCACCACCAGAATACAGAACAGCCAGCAAAAAAGCAGAAACAGCTTTTTACCAAACTTGCCAATATATTCCTCAATGATATAGCCGATGGTACGGCCTTTGTTCTTCACAGATGCGTACATTGCAGAGAAATCCTGCACCGCGCCAAAGAACACGCCGCCGATCAGCAGCCACAGAAGCACCGGCACCCAGCCGAACACCGCCGCCTGAATGGGACCGTTGATGGGTCCGGCGCCTGCGATGGAAGCGAACTGATGTCCGAACACCACCTGCGTGTCCGCCGGTTCATAATCAACGCCGTCCCGCATCTCATAGGCAGGGGTCTTCGCATTGGGATCGATCCCCCATGTTTTTGCCAGCCATCTGCCGTAAAGCAGATATCCAGCTCCCAGCACAACGATGGCGATGACCATAATGATCAAACCGTTCATAACAACTCATCCTCCTAAACATCGTTTTCTGACAATATACACCTTTTTTGTGTATTTTTCAAGTCCGATCTGAAATAAACGGTTTTTCTTGATGCGCCCAAAATGATTCTGCGGCATCAAGGCTGTTGCAAACCCATACCACGATCTCCGTCACCGGCAATTTTCTCACCTGATCAATTTCAAAAGCTTGGTATATTTTGCCACGCTCCCGCCATCGGGCTGTCCGTGTTAACACACTGGGTATGAACATTCGACCGTCAATATTGATAAACTTTTCGCATTTTCCCACTTGTAGGATCACAATAAAAGAAGGCGTCTCAAAAGCCGTTTTCCATGACTTTTTTGACGCCCTCTCTAATCTGATTTATAATTTTGCGTAGCTTTTTGTAGTCCAGCCTGCGTTATCGGTTCCGTCTGCGGTCCAGTCGATCCCGGTAGAATTAAGGGAAACCCTCGATGTTTCGGAAAGCATTTCCGTATTTTCTACTGTGGATTCAGCCTGTTTTACGACCTGCATGATCCCTGTTTTCTTTTCCACGATCCATTACCTCCTCATTCAACTTCCAATCCAGCTTTACTTGCTGAGCGAAATATTAAACTGAATCTGATTTCCATAATGCGTCACTGGTTTACAATCGCGGCCTTTACCATCCTTATAGACCATGTAAGGCCGGATCGTCACCGTGTCCGTGCTATCGTCCGGGACATCGGTAAGAATCGTACGGAACAAGTAATCATCTTCGTTTGCCAAATCGCTGATCTCTTCTTTTTGATCTATCCTCGCAAACGGAATCACCTGCATAGTATCCAGTTGCTTTCCTGCATCTGTATTTTTTAAGGTCAATTCTGTCTGGATCTTCCCCTTTACCAGAATGATCCCCATTCTGTATACGATCCGATCTTTGTTAGGCCCTTCAAAATCTTCCCTGCTGATCCTTGTCAGAAAACCAAAGTCGTTGACGGCTTCGTTTTGCCGCAGCCGTACCTGCGCGTCGATGGTATCAATCACAGGGGCGCTTATATCCGGGCAATTTGCGTTATTTTGTGTATCCGACATTATTATCCTCTCCCATCAAATTAAAATAAATGTTGTATAATGCGCCATTTTTAACAAGTCCCGGCATCGCCTCCTGTTTTTAAGGACACCGCTTTTTATGACAAATAAGTCCAAAGCGGCTTCTGTCCGAATGATTTCTTTCAAAACCTTTCTATATTATTGTAACATATATTATCCTTTTTTCAATATGTTTAGGTCGAATTATTTATTTTTCTACCTTTGTTGCTTTGACAGAGATCCTCTTTCTGTATATCGCTCTCCCGCATCCTCCTTTTTTCCTGCCGCTACACCGAGTATCAAATCTATCAGTTCTTTTTGTGAATACTCCAAATCATATCCATTGATTTCCATAAATACCAGCATAGCATGGACGCCAATTCTTTTGTTGCCGTCTATCATTGCATGATTTTTTACCAACCCCTAGCATAATCACACCGCTTTCGCTTGAATACTGGGGTATAGTTCCTTACCGCCAAAGGATTGAAAAGGACCTTCCAATGCTGATTCAAGTAGTTTTTCGTCTCTGATGCCGTCACTGCCGCCATAGACCTTGATTAGTTGGGAATGGAGTACCAGAATCTGTTTCTTAATCAATCTGATGATCGAGCCAGTACCTCGTAGGCTTCCTTATTCTTTGCCAATAATCTTTTTGATATGTTTAATACGTCCTCATCCGCTGCTTCACACTCTGACTCTACTTTGCTGAAATCAATCACAAGGTACCGGGGAACATTGTTTTTCAGAATGACCGCTGTTCCATGCTCATCCACCAACCTGGCCACTTTTGAAAAATTTTGATTTGCTTCTGTAATAGAAACCATTGTACTTGTATCTATTGTCATTACATATACCTCCGCATCGTTTTGATGATTATAGCATATGTCAATTCTAGGATAAATTCAACCTATTTTTTCTTATTCGCCAATGATTTCTAACCCATCCGGAAACTCTCGTATAACAAGGGCACAGGTATTGGTTAATCTGATATGATCTTTTTACTCTGATACTTGCTCCGGAAAATCTAATCGTTTTGACCACCAATTTAAAAGTTTCCTTCTGAAACCTATGGTTACCAAATAATTCTTTTCTGGCTCCATAAAAAAATGCCCTCCATATCGGAGGGCGTGAATTGTAGCAAACCTTGTCCCTTTAGACAGAAAAATACAGGAGTCTTGTTTCTCTTATCCAATCATACAACGA
>CANQQN010000092.1 GCA_947625995.1 uncultured Lachnospiraceae bacterium | reverse complement strand
CACTTCGCCAAGGTTGGTGTTTGCTTCGATCTTATGGGTACTTCTCTCCGTTTCCTTTGCCATGAAAATCCCTCCTGAATTTCATTTTACTGTATGACTACTCGATTCTGTCATGTTTATGCTTTTTTTATTATACCCAAAAGAAAATTTATTTGCAATGTTTTTCTCTGTTCAAAGGCAAATTATGTTTTTAAGAACGAACCTCCACGGTATGAATCCTCTTTTTTCAGGAAAAACAAGTCCTTTTGCAAACGGCTCCGCCAAAAAATGCTTGACAAATAACACAATTGCTCCTATGCTATTGATTGCTAGGGGAGCTTATGGCTGAGATCGTGCCCTGAGGCACAGACCCTCACGACTTGAACCGGATAATACCGGCGTAAGGAAGCATGCTATAGTTTTTATACATGGCCCAAGCAGTCTCCTCCGGTAACTTTATTTTCAGGAGGTTTTTTTATGCCTGTTTTATCCAAATTTTTTGCATTCCCAACTGTCAACAGCTGGGATGAGGACGTATTCCGGCTGACCCCCGCGGGCATCATCACGGTAGTCGTCCTTATCATCGCGCTGATCGCGCTGGCGCTCATTCTGCAGCCCAAGGAAGTAAAGTCCAGAAAATTCACCACCAAGCAGCTTGTTTTCTCAGCGGTAGCCATGGCGCTTGCCACCGTCACCTCCATGCTCAAGGTGTTTGAACTTCCAATGGGCGGCTCTGTCACTCTTTTCAGTATGCTGTTCATTGTGCTGATCGGCTACTGGTACGGCCCCAAGGCCGGCCTGATGACCGGATTTGCCTACGGACTGCTGCAGTTTGTACTGGAGCCGGTATTCTACTCCATTCCCCAGCTGATCGTAGACTATCCGCTGGCTTTCGGCGCGCTGGGACTTTCCGGGTTTTTCTCCAACAAAAAATACGGTCTGCAGATCGGTTATGTAGCAGGGATCCTCGGACGCTTTGTATTTGCGTTTCTGTCCGGCCTGCTGTTCTTTGCTTCTTACGCGGAGGGTACCGGCATGAGCGCGCCGGTATACTCGCTGGCTTATAACGGATCCTACATAGGACTGGAAGGCGTGATCACGCTGATCATTCTGTTCATTCCTCCGGTTTCCAATGCGCTGGCACAGGTAAAGCGGGTGGCGCTGGAAGACTGATCTTACAGAACATCTGACGGCAGGCCTGCCGCGAAAATCCGCCGGTTTCCTGCAGCCACGGCATTTTTCTGATTTTGCTACGCCGCCTTTTTGCATGCGGAAATCAAAACTCGCCCTCAAAGGGCTCAGACAATGATTTCCGTATGCAGCTACGCTCGCAAAATCTGCGAAAAATTGCCTGACGGCTGTGAGAAACCGGCGGATTTTTTTGCGATATGATTCACCAGCATGTTTTTTCAGATCTTTTATTTTTGCAGCCATTCTGACGGCCCACAGGAGAATTTACGGTATTCGTATCAATTCTTCTGTCGTGCCGTCTTTTTTGTCTTTTGCTCTGATCACAAGCGGTTTTTCGGGATCAAATGCCGCCGGAACAATAAACTGATCATAGAGCGTATACTGAGAGGCATCCACCGAATCCTTTACCGCCTGCAGGGACGGATGAAACGGCTCGTATGCTGCTGATTTTTCACCGTTTTCGTACACGCCTGTATACTGTTCCAGATAGTCTGCAAGGCCTTCTGCCGATGTGCTGTCAAGCGTCCACCGGACGTCAAAATAGGTTTCCAGCGCGGTATAAATGATCTGCTCGATCTTCCCCTCTCCATAGGGGAGCTTTACAACCAGATCCAGGCTGGAAGTATCCTGTACCGTGATCTCCGGCACCTTCAGCGTCATTTCTTCTACGACAAATTCTCCCTTGACCCCGTCAAAAGAAAGATACAGGTTTAAAACGCCCTCCTCTTTCGTGGAAGGCGCGCCGTAAAACAGCAGCACCGCCTCGTCTTTTTCCAGATCATCCGCATCCAGCACCGGCCTGACGTCCCATATTTCCGTCTTTTTATCTGTTCCTGTATAAAGAGGCACATTCTCATACTGCAGGCGCTGACCGTTCTGATTCATCAGGTATGCATGGGAAATCTGATCCTGTATGGGCGTCTCCTTTGGAAGTCCTTTCGCCCGGATCCGGATATAGGTCTTCGCGCCGTCCGTGACAGCCGCTTCCACCGTCAGCGTCACACCGTCCTTTTTCTGCCGCTCATTGATCACGCTCACGTACCCGTTATCCTGCAATGTTTGAAAAGACGGGTTTCCATTTGAAAAATAATATACAAGGGAACCTGCGCCCGCAAAGCTCAGACACAGAACCGCCAGCAAAAGCATGGTCAGACGGCTTCTTTTCTTTTCTGAATTTTCTGCCTTTGCATACGCTGTCTTTGGGCAAGGGGTTTTCAATACGATTTCTTTTGCAAGTATTTCCAGTTTCTGCTCCGCCGGCATCATATTTCATCCATCCTTTCCTTTAACAGCGCGACAGCTTTATGCAGCCGCGATTTTACGGTTCCTTCCGGTATCTTCAGCATCCCCGCGATCTCCCCGATCTGATATCCGCCAAAATATTTCAAAAGCACCGCCCTGCGAAAGGTTTCCGGCAGCGCATAGACCGCTTCTATCAGTTCCCGTTCCTGTGCAGAATAGTTCTCTTCAAAAACGGTCTCCCGCAGCGCCGTTTCCAGCCTGTCACGGTTCTTTCTTTTGCGATACTGTTTATGGCACTGGCGGAACAAGATGGTGGTGATCCATGGGTCAAACCGCTCCTCGTCCCGGAGATTTCCATAATTTTTATATGCCGCGTACGCCGTCTCCTGCAGCGCGTCCTCAGCGTCCTCATGCTGCTTCAGATAGACAAGGGCCATGGCAAATAATTTTTGTTTTACCTGATCAAACTGTTCTTCAAAGTTCATTATCCCTTACCTTTCCGTGACCGTCCGGCTAAAACCTGCGCATACACTGGACCGGCAGACAGCCTCCTTTTTCCGGCAGGATTTTTACGTCATAGACATATTGCTTTTTCATGCCGTACCGGTTCTTTGTCTCTACCTGTACCTCGACATTATAAAGGCCGTCCCCCTGCAACGTTATAAATTTTTTATCAAAGGGCGGAAATGATACCGGCCATGGATCCAGATCCCTCTTCACCTGCTCCAGCGCCACTTCATAAGCTTTTTCCTCCACAGCCTGCTCCTTTTGTCCAGCATTGCCGCTCCATGCCCACAAAGCAGCCAATATAATTGCTGCCGCAACTATCAGGAGCTTCCATAAAACCGCTGCTTTACGTTTTTTCACTGACACATTTTCTTCTTCATATTGTATCACTGGATATTCCCCCTTTATCCAGTTAGATACAAGCAGAAGAAAAAAAGTTCATTTTTTTAGAATCTTTTTTAATGCTTCCAGCGCTGCCATATCCCGCGCCTGCAAAAAGATCTGTTGATTGGTTTTTGGCTGAAAGTCTTTGATCCGCGAAAGAACCTCATCAAAGGGAACCCACATAAGTGTGGTGCCATTGGCTTTTTCCGCCGCAGTCAGATGATTTGGTTCCGAAATGCTTTGACTCCGGACAACGTAATAATAAGAATACTGTGTATAGTCACAATGCGCGCGGTTTTCATACACATAACCAAGCGCTTCTATTTCATCGCATGTGCAGCCTGTCTCCTCCAGCAATTCCCGTTTCAATGCCTCCGTCACGCTTTCATTTTCCTCCACCCCTCCTCCCGGTAGAGAATAAAGTCCATATTTTTCGGCATACATAAGCGCATACAGTCCTTCTTCATTTTTAAGGATTGCCCTTGCGGTAATCCTTGGCTCTGCATCGGACCATCCTGCTGTCCCAAGCAGCGTGCCGTCGGTCAGTTCAGCAATCTTTTTCATGCATAATTTCCTCCCGCTATTACATTTTCCGCAGATAATGATCTACATCAACCGGTTTTAGATTGCTGTCTGCATCTCATTTGAATAACAGTCAATCTTTCGTCACAGCATCGTAATCATATCGCAGGTTCCCTGCAGTTTCAATCAACTGATCATTTTTTATTAACTTCTTCATTTCCTTCACTTTAGCCGCTTACTTATTGTAACTGTCCATTAGAACGTGACTGATGTCTTTCTCTCACAGTATTGATTCACCAAATAATCGATATAATCCTGCTCTGCAAACAGGCGCAGACTACTCGGATCGCCGCACTGCTTTACGATTTCACAGAGCGGTATCTCCCGACGAACAGTCTGCGCAACACTCTTTCCCGACAGATAGTTTTGTAAAATTTCCTCCGCGCTGCTTTCTTTCAGATTTCCCAAACACCAATACGGCGCCGGAGCGCTGATATTCGGATAGACATTATACGCATGATCGACATACAGAACAGGAGAATCTACAACATAGCTTCCTGTCGAAGTATCTGTTATGAACTTTTGATATAATTCCCGCTCCGTCTGTCCAAACACTTCATTCAGATTCTTCGCGTGAAAATGCTTCAGCGTATAGTCCGAAAGCAGGTGCGGGACTTTTTGCAGATCATCCTGCGTGACGCGCACACTATATAATTTCGCGTTTTCTCCGTCGCAAGAGCCTTGATGCACAAAGCAGGTAAATTCTCCGTCGAACGCAGCACACTTTTCCGGCAGATGTTCTTTAAGAATCAGTTTCTCAACAAGTGGCAGTTCGCCGATGTTGTCTTTGTTGACAAAAACCTGAATGCGCGGGGAAATCTTATTCTCTATTAAAATATCGATTGCCTGTAGAATTTCCCGATACGCACCCTTCCTGCCTGTATAATCATCGGTGGTCGTCTCCCCACCGAAAAGCGTAAGCTGCGCTTTTGACAGTCCAAGAGAAACAAGCCATTTAACATACTCACCATCACGGACAATCCGCCATACGCTGATAAGCTCAAAATGCGGCGTAATCGTATCGGATAATTGTTTTCGCAGTTCCCAAAGCCCTTTGTAGTTTTCCTTGAAGTCGGGTTCTCTGTACCAGTCGAAAACTTCAAACTCACGGGCATATGGCCTGAATTGCGCGGCAATCTCTGTCAGGTCATCAACCGTCATATGTCCGTTGGGTGAATGTCCCAACCAGCAATGCCTACAGCGGTTGGGGCAACCGTACATATCCAAGCACAGATCTATTCTTTTAAATTTATCTTCCATAAAAATCACATATAATCCAATCATTCTTTTTAAGAATAATGGATTATTTTCCTCCTTATCTGATTTGCTCCTTTTTTCATAGAAAAGTGGTTATTTCAAGCAATAGCGGTTTGCGTTGGAGAGTAAAATACCCCTTCGCACAAATCTATGGTTTGCATTTAGTGTATTTCATTCTTTGTAGAGATAAGGAAGGTATCTCTTAAATGATTTCATCTATGTCTTTATCTGTGTCCACAATTAGAATTTTTTCCTGATCAAACGGCAGTCTCGTGATAATCTGCCCTTTATAAAAATGGAATGAGCCCCCGTGACACTGTGAACGATCATTTATCGGGTTTATCATCAGCACGTGTTCTGCCGCCAAAGCTGCCTGTTTTGCATATTCTTTTAACTCCTTTTGCTCCCATTCCTCCGCGCTATAGTTAACATAAACTGGCCATATAAGTAAATGATCGGTTTTGAATTTTTCAGGGAAATCCCACATATCACCACAGAGGGCCGTCATAATTTTTGTGTTCCGGAATTCAAATTCGTTTACTATGCTTCCTTCTTTATAGTGGTCGTCTGCTTTCCGAAATTCTTTCCAGCCCTTTGAAATCCTTCTGTAATTATACATGGTTTTACCGTTTTCAATAACTATGCAAGACGAATACAAGCTGTTTTGCTCCTTTTCTATATATCCTGTCATTAGCGCAATATCGTATATCACTGTTAATTCAGCCAGTTGTCGCATCGTCGGAGATTCCATCTCAACAGCCACATCTTTGTCTATCTTGTAGTCCCAGCAAAGTGAGTCAAAACCTTGAAGAAATGTTTCTCCGAAACAGATTAAATCTACTTTACTCTGACCCTTTCGCATGGCCTTTTCGATCTGCATTAAATTAAATGACACATCTTTATTTTTACATTTGTAAGAAGCCAATCCAATACGCATTTTTACTCCTCTAAAATATATGCCTTTCCAAATTCTTTGTAACCTATCGACTTTGCAAGTTCAAAAGATGCTTTATTTTCGATATTGCACTCCCATTGCGGGCAGATACCCATTTGTAATAAATGATGAGTGGCCAGCGCAGCGGTAAACTTTCCATAACCTTTTTGACGTTCTTCTTTTAAGGTAATGATTCCGGTATGCTGGATTTTATCTTCCATATACGGCATATCCGGGGCATCGCAAACTGAAACTAACCGATCATCCTTGAAATACCCGGTAAAATATCCTTTACCTGCTTTTTCTAAAAAATACTCTGACAGCCATCCGTCAGGATTTACTGTTAGGTGAGTTTCCCGAAAAAAAGCCTCAAAAAAAGGATAATCCTCGCCGCTCAATATTTTTGCGCTGCCGTATTGCAGCATATTCTCCTGTTGAAAAATAAACAAGCGCTCTTTTTTGAGATGATATTTATTCTCTGCAGCCGCAATTATATTGTCGGATTGGCTATTTTTCAAAGCCTCCGCAAAATCCTGAAGTATAGGAGAATATGTCACTACGCATAAATTATCTTTCAACAAAATATAAAGAGAATATTTACAGCCGTACCCCTTTAATATACTGTTTCTTTCTGCAGAACAGATAAAATATACTCCGCGCTTTAATTTTGAAAGGTCAGTACAACAAAAATGTGAATAGTACTGCGTTGTAATCTTATCAACACCTGATCTATTCAAAAACATTGCTTCATGCACCTCCTGCTACTATTGTATAAAAAAAGGATTCTTATTTCAAGCAACTGTTCCTTTACTTCTGTCAACTACTTCAACCCACATTTGGCTGCTCACCCGCTGTAATACTGTGCCTGTGCGTACCACAGTTGATGGTATTTCCCCTTCTCATCCTTCACCAATTCCTCATGAGTGCCCTGCTGGACGATCTGCCCCTGGTCAAACACGGCGATCACATCGCAGAACCGGCAGGAAGCCAGCCGGTGGCTGATATAGACAGCCGTTTTATCCTCCACAATGTCGTCAAACCG
Source organism: uncultured Lachnospiraceae bacterium (assembly GCA_947625995.1). GTDB lineage: Bacteria > Bacillota > Clostridia > Lachnospirales > Lachnospiraceae > CANQUC01. The sequence continues at coordinate 299 of CANQQN010000092.1, read as the reverse complement.
GGTATACACTTCAAATTCGGCTTCCGGATCTAACGCCGCGGTGGGCTCGTCTAAAACGATAAAGGGCGCGTCCCGGTACAATGTCCGGGCAAGGACGATCTTCTGGCTCTCGCCGCCGGAGATTTCCACGCCGTCCTCGCTGAACTCTTTGTAAAGCCATGTGTCCAGTCCATCCGGCAGTTCCGAAAGCCGCTGCCCGAAACCAGCGTTTTCCAGACACCGCTTCACCTGCTCTCTGTCGTACGCCACGCTGGCGGCTACATTCTGCCCTGGCCGGTGGAGGTGATGTACCCTGAGGG
>CANQQN010000091.1 GCA_947625995.1 uncultured Lachnospiraceae bacterium | reverse complement strand
GTGATTTGCCACACCAAAATGAAAATTTTGTTTTTATTGTGAAAAAGTTGTTTTTCATGGGTGGAATATGTTAAAATACAGAAGAAAAACTGTCAAACGGAGAGCAACATGATATTTTTAATTCTATCTCCCCTATATTTGCTGGCTATTTATTATATCCTGCGGCGTTGTCTCAAGTGGATGGGAGCCTGTCACTTTTTCTTCCATTCCAAATGGTTTCAGATACCGTTTATCATATTGTATGTGCTTGTATCCACTTCCGCGTATACTTCTTTTTTGTTGCCTTCGTCGCAGATACAGAGATTTTTAAAGCTTATTAATAATTATTGGCTGGGATGTTTGGTCTACATTGCGCTGTTTCTCGGTGCTGCCGACCTGATCCGCCTGATACTGAAATTTACAAGAGTGTCCCAGACGCAGTTTTATAATTCAAAGAGGACGTTTGTCTGCGCCGGGCTTTTGGTGTTTGTCCTGATCCTGTGTTTCAGCGTATACGGAATGGTCCATGTGAGAAATATCCGTACGAAAAGCTATCAGGTGACGGTTGCGAAAGAATGCGGCGACAGATCCAACCTTCGCATCGTGCTTGTGGCGGATATGCATCTGGGCTACAGCATCGGTGTAGGCCAGATGGAGCGTATGGTGGAGAAGATCAACGCGCAAGACCCGGACATCGTATGCATTGCCGGGGATATTTTTGATAATGAATATGAAGCGCTTGACGATCCGGAAGCGCTGATCTCGATCTTGAAGGGGATCAAGAGCAGGTACGGCGTTTACTCCTGCTACGGGAACCATGATGTCAGCGAACGGCTTTTGATGGGGTTTACTCTCGATTTCAAGGCAGAAAAACTGATAGACGACAGAATGGATGATTTTCTAAAAAGAGCAGGCATATATTCTTTAAAGGACGAGGTGGCGACCGTTGATGATGCGTTTTATCTGATCGGCAGGCTCGACTATTCCAAACCGGGAAACAGGGAAAAGAGCCGGAAGACCATCGAGGAACTGACAGAAGGGCTTGATCGGAGCAAGCCGGTCATCCTTGTGGAACACCAGCCCAAGGAACTGCAGAGGGCGGCGGATGCAGGTGTTGATATCGCCCTTTCCGGACATACCCACGACGGACAACTGTTTCCGGCGAATCTAACGGTCAAGCTCGCTTGGGAAAACGCTTATGGATATCTGAAAAAAGGAAATCTGCATTCTTTTGTTACTTCAGGCGTCGGCGTATGGGGACCGAATATGCGCGTGGGCACGGACAGCGAGATCATGGTGGTGGACGTGTCATTTGAATGATGTCTGAATAACGCAGGGTGCGGTGTCTGTCAGAAACAAGTTACGATAGAAGGAGCGACATGTATGGAGATGCTGGGGCGAATGTTTTCAAAGTGCAGAAAGGCGATCCGTTCCATGCCCGACAGATTTGTGCGGCTGTCGGACAGGATCACGCATATGGGCGCCAGAAATCTGATCGCGTTAGGGATCATGTTTTTTGGAGCAGGGGTGATCCTCTATGCGGTGATCATTCCTTTTTACATCAAATTCCAGAATGACCGGATGGTAGATAAGGCCAGAGAAGTGATCGATCAGATCACCAATATGGATTCGGAGGATCTTGTTTTGAACGGGGAAGAGGCCGGAGGATATCAGGGTACGGGCCTCTCCGAGGAAGAATTCAATGCCTTGCCCCCCGACCAGCAGGCGCAGTTAAAATCCACCATTGATAAGCAGAAGACCATACGGGCCACATTAAACGGCCAGAATATACTGGGGATTCTTTCCATAGAATCTCTGGGTCTGCAGTATGCCATTGTAGAAGGAACCGCCAGAGAGAATATCAGAGTTGCAGTGGGTCATATCGAATCTACCGCGCCCTTGGGAGGGGACGGAAACTGCGTGATCGCAGGTCACAGAGGCGGTTACTACGGAGAATTTTTCAAAAATATAGATAAACTGAAGGAAGGAGACCTGATCGTGGTAACGGCCCTTACGGGAGAATACACGTATTCCGTATACAGACAGGAGACGATCAAGGCCAACGACTGGGAAGCAACAAAGATGATCGTGGGAGAAAAGACTCTGACGCTGCTTTCCTGTGAAAATAACGGCACAAGGCGACTTGCAGTCTATGCGCGGATGGTGGAGATCACAAAGGATGCGCAGGGCAATGAGAAGATTACCGTTGTGAAATCTACGGCAACGCCGCCTCCCACGCCCACACCGGAACCTACGCCACCGCCTCCCACGTCGGAACCTACGCCCACGCCGGCGCCTACGCCGTCCACACCCATTCAGGATGTTACAATCATAAATGATTTCTTTGGAGATGTGGTGTATACGGGGAAGACCGATATGCTGGGCAACTGGAAGGCGGACCTGCCAAACGGTACTTATACGGTCATCCTGCGCAACGATATCGGAGAGGAGCAGACCGAACAGCTGGTGGTAGGAGACGGCGTCACCAGTCAGGCGTCGGATATTATCGTCAGTGATTCCTCCGGCGCTACCGTATATGTAGGACGGACCGATGAAACCGGAAATTACAGCATTTATACGGATGACTGGCCTTCAGGCTACTATACGTTCAAATTTACCAACGTATTTGGAAAGACCACGACGGAGACAATGTACATCAGCCAGAGTCATTCTGACACACAGTCTTCCGTGATACATTAGTGAAAGAGGGGAGGATCTCCTGATTCCGGAAACGTCGTTTTTGCGCAAAAAAGTGTCTATTTTGCGCAAGAAAACGCTTGCTATTTTCCCCTTTGCGTGCTATGATGTAATTGAAATTATATGGTCAGGCCGCTATGGGCGGTCAGTAAAGAATCAAAAAGGAGAACTGATTACTATGAAAATGACAAAGAAGATCTTGTCGGTAGCTGCAGCTACTGCAATGGTCATTGGCTTGCTTCCTGTAGTTCCCGCTCAGGCAGCTCCCAACGCGATTGCCACATATGATTTTGAAAACGGTCTGGCAGGTCTGTCAGATACCGGATATGGTACAGCTCCTGAAGTTGTGGCTGACGCTGAGAGAGGCAACGTGCTCCAATTTCATGACGGCACTGCTTCCAGATACCTTTCAAGACAGGAAAATCCTGAGCTTGAGGAAAACAGCACGGATATTGAGATCAACACTCCCAGTAGCCTGAAGCTGGATACCAATCCTTTTGCAGGCAAGAGCTTGACCTCCGCGACGATCACAATGTGGGTAAAGGCTCCCGCCACTGCGGTTTCCGGCTGTGGTCTGGTAGGCTTTGTTTCCGACAAGAAAGAGAATGTGGTCCATCCTGACAAGACTGAGCAGGGGAAAGATGACGTAGCAGAGAACATCAGCGGATATTACGCATACGGTATCAGCACAGCCGGATTTGACGATGTTGATTATAAGGGCAGCATGCTTTACTTCGGCGGTTTCCTGAGAAACACCATGTGGTATCAGGATTACGGAATGCAGTTCAGGAACAACGCGGATCAGTGGGTACATATGGTTGTTACCTTAGGCAATGAAGGTGGCCAGAACAACGTATACATCAACGGTGTAGATGTTGAAGGCGAGCGCGGCCTTGGCAAACGTTTCAACCATGGTGAAGAAAACGGCGGACAGGCAGGCAATACTACCATGCCTTTGATGTTTGAAGTGCTTTCAGAAGCGACCACACAGGCATATCTGGGTTACACAGGTTCTTCAGGTACTGTAGAAGGCGTATGCATCGATGATGTTTGCTTCTATGATTCAGCTGTTGACGCAGCAGGTGCTATGGAACTTTACAATGCCGCAAAGGCAACAGCAGGCGGCAGCGCCGGCAATACAAATAACGGCAATGGCAGCGACAATGCTGCAGGCGGCGACAATGCATCCGGTGGCGACAACGCAGCAAGCGGCGACAATGCTGCAGGCGGTAATGCATCCGGCAGCAATAATGCGTCCGGCAGCAGCAATGCATCCGGCAACAAGACTTCCACAGCCAAGACCGGAAGTAGCAGCACAAGTTCTAAGAATGCACAGAATCTTCCTCAGACCGGCGTGGTTTCCACAGGTGTTCTTGTGGCCTTTGGCGCGGCTGCGGTTGCAGGCGGTGCGATCCTTTTCAAGAAAAAAGAAAATGACCAGCAGTAATTAGTATCTGATCATCAAACAGAGTGTTTCGGGAACGAAACACTCTGTTTTTGTATAATGAGATAAGAACACGGCCGCAGAATTATCCTGCAATGGGATAAGGATAGAAAATTCCGCCTGTTTGTATGCTTTTTCTTGATTTTAACAGTGTAGAAAGGTATACTATGATTTATATAGGTACCAGGGAGGTGCATTAATGAGCGGAGACAACGGTAAGGTACACAATAGAACAGAATTTGAAATAAAGGGCGGTTTTCCGCTGCCTTTTGGGGTTACACGCACCTTTAACGGCGTGAATTTTTCCATTTATGTGCCGGAAGATAAAGCATGTAGTCTTTTGTTGTATAAAAAAGGAGAAGCAGCGCCCTGCATGAAAATCCCGATGGAAAAGGGCCGTCATCTGGGTGATGTGTGGTCGGTGGAACTGACAGGGTTTGATTTTCAAGCTTATGAATATAATTTTGAGATCGACGGAAGCGTACAGACAGACAGCTATGCCAGACGTCTTGTGGGAAGAGAAGTCTTCGGAAAGCCTGTTGATACTACCGATACGCGATGCGGATTTGGGTTTGCCGATTTTGACTGGGAGGGGGACGCGCCTTTGCGGATCCCGCTGAGTCAGGTAGTCTCCTACAGCCTTCATGTGCGCGGTTTTACAAAACACAGTTCTTCCAGAGTAAAACACAAAGGGACATTCCTCGGAATTGTTGAAAAGCTTTCTTATCTTCAAGATTTGGGGATCAATCAGATCGTGTTGATGCCCGCTTATGAGTTTTGTGAAACTGCTTTGGGCGGCGGAGTGGGCCGGGAGATCGGAACCACCCTGAATTATTGGGGATATGGACCTGCGTTTTTCTTTGCCCCCAAGGCGTCTTATGCCGCCGGGGACGATCCCTGCGGAGAATTTAAGACGCTTGTGAAAGCCTGCCACAGAGCGGGAATAGAGATTATGATGGAGTTCTATTTTCCTCAGAATACCAACGGACATATGATACTGGATTGTATCCGATTTTGGACTATGGAATATCATGTGGACGGTTTTCAGATCAATACCGACGGCGTGCCGGTCAGTGAGCTTGTCACCGATCCGATCTTGTCGCGGACCAAGCTTTATGCCGCGGATTTTTCCAATGCGCAGGCGGCAAAGCTGCCGAAGCGGTTGGCTCTTTACAGGGAGGATTTTTTACAGACCGGACGCAGGTTGCTTAAAGGGGATGAGGATCAGCTTGGCGCGTTTGTGTATCGTCTTTCTGATCAGCCCGAATATACTGGCGTGGTCAATTATATGGCCTGCCATAACGGTTTCACTCTTCATGATGTGGTTGCCTATGACCGGAAGCACAATGAAGCCAACGGGGAGGATAACAGAGACGGTAACAACTATAATTTCAGTTGGAACTGCGGGGAAGAGGGCAGAACAAGAAAGAAAAAGGTCCTTGCCTTAAGAAAGCGCCAGATCAAAAATGCAGCAGCCATGCTGTATCTGTCTCAGGGTATCCCTATGCTTCTGGCGGGAGATGAGATGGGCAATTCTCAGGAGGGCAACAACAATCCTTATTGTCTCGACAATGAGATTTCATGGGTGCAGTGGAATCGTTCCGGCTACGGAGAGATCAGGGAATTTATAAAAAAACTGATTGTTCTGCGGCGCAATCATCCTATCCTTTGCAAAGAGGACAAACTCCGCATGATGGATATAAGGGGATGTGGATTTCCCGATCTTTCTTTCCATGGCAGCAAGGCATGGTATGCGGAACTGGATGCTTTTAACCGGCATGTAGGGGTTATGTATTGCGACTGTACGGGCGAATCTGCAAAGGACAGAACCTATGATTTTTTGTATGTGGCATATAATTTTCACTGGCTGGAACACTCCTTCGCGCTTCCAAAACTGCCAAAGTCCATGACGTGGCGTGTGCTTCTGGATACGGGCGCTCCGGAGGAGGAAAACGTGACGGAAACAAAAAATGGGAAGCCGACGGGCGATCAAAAAGAGTTGGTTGTTCCGGGCAGAACGGTAATGGTGTTATCGGGGAATAGAGAAAATGGAAGATAAGCGATTTGGTCTGACGACATTTCAATTGAAAATCATCGCGATCGTGACAATGCTCATCGATCATGTGGGATATGTATTTTATATCCAGCTTGGTGCTGCCTATACTTATTTTCGCATCATCGGGCGCATTGCCTTTCCGATTTTCTGCTTCTTGCTTGTGCAGGGATTTACCCATACGCACAGCAAAAAGGCGTACGCGGCGCGGTTGGCGCTGTTTTGCCTCATCAGCGAGCCGTTTTTTGACAGGGCGTTTCATTACACGTGGTACTATCCGGACAACCAGAATGTGTTTTTTACCCTGTTGATCGGGTTCTGTACAATCTGGCTCATAGACACGGTCTGGAAATGGGAGCCGGAGAAGAAAGCCCTCGGGTGGCTGAAGGATCTGCTGCCTCTGGTGATCGCCGTAGGCGCCTGCGCGCTGGCCTGTGTATTGCAGACAGATTACAGCTATAAAGGGGTACTTTTTATTTTGGGTTTTTACTGTTTCCGCAAAAATCCCCTGGCGGCTGCTATCTATTTTGTTATTGTGAATTATATCACCGGAAACAATCGTCCGGAATATCTGATCAGCTATTTGCAGGTATCGGGAGGACTGAAAGGGATCGGCAGCAGTTATCTGGGAGAATACATGAAATTTGCCGTTCAGGATGCCGCGGTTCTTGCAATTTTTCCCATCCTTTTATATAATGGGAAGAAGGGAAGAAGCATGAAATGGTTTTTTTATGGGTTCTATCCCGCCCATCTGCTGCTCCTTTACTTAATATACGGAGTGTGTTTCGGATAATCGAAAATATCATATGATCCGGCATGGACTGCCGGATGGAAACGGAGCTTACTATGTTAAATGACAAAAAGATCTTATTCAGCGGTATGCAGGCCACAGGGACACTTACACTAGGCAATTACGCCGGCGCGCTGAAAAATTGGGTGACTTTGAGTGATGAATATGAATGCTTTTACAGTGTTGTGGATCTGCATTCCATCACGATCCGCAGAGATCCGGCGGATCTTCGCAAGAAAGCGCAAAATCTGCTGGCGCTTTATATTGCGGCCGGTCTGGATCCCCAGAAGAACTGTATTTATTATCAGTCCCACGTGTCCGGCCATGCGGAGCTCGCGTGGATCCTCAATTGTTTCACTTATATGGGAGAACTGAGCCGTATGACACAGTTCAAGGACAAGAGCCGCAAGCATGCGGACAATATCAATGCGGGTCTCTTTACCTATCCTGTGCTGATGGCGGCGGATATTTTGCTGTATCAGGCGGATGTGGTG
>CANQQN010000090.1 GCA_947625995.1 uncultured Lachnospiraceae bacterium | reverse complement strand
AAAAAAACGGCTCAGCCCTTTGGCAACTTATCACAAATCTTACGTCAGTTTTTTGAGTTTACAAAAATTTTGAAACGGTCTCGATCAGCCCTCTGGCAACTTATCACAAATCTTATATCAGTTTTTTGAGTTTACACAAACTTTAAAACAGTTTCAGATCAAACACTAATGTAATTAACTTATTTCGTCCTCGAAAGCGTCTGCATCCTTTCTTCTTCCGTCATATCGATTTCCCTCACTTGATCAATTTCGGTAGATGCTCCATGTCTGCCTCAGGCAGAACGGTTTTCAAGTGGGCAATGATACGCTCTCTTGACGCTTCCGGTTCCTTGTGATACGCGGAAGTCGTAAAATCATACCCAAACTGTGCTTCCGGCGTAGAATACTTGGCCACGCCCCAGCCGTAAGTCTGCCCATATTTATCTTTCATATAGACGAAATCCGCAATGCTGATGTAAGTTTGCATCTGAAGACGTGTAATGACCGTGTCGAAGCCCTTGTTTCCACCCTTGCGGTAATTGCAGATGTCCTTTAACTCCCTTGACAAAAGAGCGCCATGTTCTGAAACGGTGTCAAAAATATTCTTATCTTTGCGTGAAGCAAGTCCGTCATCATACCGCGAGTCGAAGTCGTACCCGTCCCTTCGGAAATTTGCAAAATCAGGAAACCACGCCCGGCTCACAAAACCCGCTTTTCCCCCATAAAACTTCCCGTACACGCATCTGCCGCTTCGGATAATGGGCCCCTTCCATTCCCAAGGACCGTCAACGCCTTCCGCAAACCACAATTCTCTCGGACAACATTCTTCTAAAGAAAATCCGGGAATGTGATTTGCGAAAAAAGGAAGAAAACCTACGTCCTCTACAAGCTGTATCACATCGTCTGCAGATCGGATTTGAAACAAAAGCCCGCTCATTTTATCACCTCAATCAATCTCTAATTTCCAGCCGTGATCGCCGTGATAGATCATTTGCCGGGTCATTCCGCCGTCAATGCAGATATTCTCTCCCGTGATGAACCTCGCCTTAGCTGAACAGAGAAAAAGCACCGTGTTTACGATACCGAGCGGATTGTCTGCCCGGTGAACCGGCTGCTGGACGGCGTCCGGTCCCTCGTAGTTTTTAAAAGAGTTAGCGATCTGTCCGAGGGGGAATGGAATTTACCCTCACTTCAGCTTTTTATTTATACGCGTTCCGGAAAATCGTCAGATAGTCCTCATCGGAAAGCGGAAGCGGGTCTGCGGTAATATCGCCGCCGAGAACTTCGTGTACTTTTGCGGGATAGAGATTCAATTCCGCCTCTGTGATGCCCTCTGCACTCATTTTTAAGTCAGCGCAGCCGATAGCGGCGATCAGATGATCCAGAGCCTTGATAAAATCTTGCCCAGAGGCGGGATTTTCCACCCCCATTGCCTTTGCCATCTTCTTCATCGGTTCCTCGGCAGCCTTGCGGTCGGCAAAGAAGCCGTAGTAAGCGTGGGCGATCTCGATCAGTCCGGCGCCGTGGATCAGATCCTTGTGGAAGCTGCCCATGACATGTTCCATGGTGTGGGCGGAGGTACACATCATGTAGTATCCGGCGAAGGTGTTGGCATAGGCCATCATCTCGCGGGCTTCATGGTCGTTTCCGTCCGCGACAGCACGAGGCAGATACTTTGTTATCAGTTCAATGGTCTTTAAGGCGAACATCTCACCCATGGGATGGACATTTTTATTGACCACTGTCTCTGAGGCGTGGAAGAATGCATCCATTCCCTGATAAGCGGTTAATTTTGCAGGGACGCTCATCATCAGATCGCAATCGACGACAGAGAGCGTGGGAAACATGGACGGGTAGAAGATGCCTGTCTTTTCCTGCGTCTTGTCATTGGTAATGACGGAAGCGATATCCACTTCACTGGCTGTCCCGGCAGAGGTGGTGATACAAACAATGGGAATGGCGGGATTGAGGGGCGTTTTCTTGCCGCCCGCCGCGCTCAGAGAGTAGTCCCAGATATCACCGGGATTGGCTGCCATCAAAGCGATGCACTTGGAACAGTCCATGACAGAGCCGCCTCCGAGAGCAACCACAAAATCACAGCCGTTTTCCTTAACGGCTCTTGCACCGTCCATGACGTTGATGTCGGTGGGGTTTGGGCGAATCTGATCAAATAGCACGTGAGCTACGCCCGCCGCATCCAACTCTTTTTCCACGCGGGCAAGATAGCCGTACTTTTTGGTAGAAGTACCGTTTGACGTAACAATTAAGGCCTTTTTGCCGGGAAATGTCTGGGTGTGAAGATCGTTCAGTTTGCCCGGTCCGAAAAGAATTTTTACAGGGTTATAATGCGTCCAATTATACATGGTTTCATCCTCCTTATCAGGTTGCTGGAACCTCTTGATGATACAATCATACATCTAATCGGTGGGAAAAACAACGGTTCCTAAAAATTTATGCAAAAAATGTATAATTATGGTATCATAGCGAGGAAAGCGCAGACGACGCTTGCATCGATCGGCATTTGACGAGCGACCCCATCGAGACGGCAGTCGAGATGGTATCATAGCGAGGAAAGCGCAGACGACGCTTGCGTCGATCGGCATTTGAAAAGAGCGGGTAACAAAAATAATCGGATCAACAGATAAATATAAGAAAGGAAGGCTGTGTTATGACGATCTCAAAAAAAGCAAAGGGAAGCAAGCTGATCATGTCGGTGGAAGGCAGAGTGGACTCTGCAGCGGCGCCACAGCTGGAGGCGACTGAAGGCGCTTGGCATGAAGCGCTTCCGCCGTCGCGCAAACGCTCCGGAATGGAGATTTAAATGCATCACTGGCAGATGTAGATGAGCGGCGATATCACGGCGGTATTCCCCATTGTGGAATAAAGTATTACGGTTAGAATAGAAAGCAGAAAATGCAATTTGATCAGGTAGAAAACAAGCTTGACACGGGGGTAGTGTATTTCAACATCAATCCGGCCTGTGATTACCAAAATCGGAAAATCCATTCACACCTGTGCAGATCAGCTTTGATGTCAACGCAATGATTTTCTCCAGTGGGATTTTCTTGCCGTCAGCAATCCACTGCTTATAAATCTCAATGGTGCTTTGGGAAACAAATGTCATGATAATATTCTGGACATATGGGTCGATGTTTTGTTGCCTGCCGTCAGCGCCCCAGGTTTCCGACATGATTTCATTGGTGATCCGTCGGCTGATGTAATGATAACTGCCGCTGCACAACAGTCTTTCGTGAAGGCGTCCCGCGCCTTCGCTCACCAAAAAGAATTCCCGTGTGATCTTATCCATATCCCGCGGACGCTCAAGTCCCTGTGTGCGTCTTACAAAATCCTTCGCCATTTTGTTTTGCAGTTCTCGCAGGAGGTCGTCCAGAGAATTATAGTGCAGATAGAAAGTTTTACGGTTGATCCTTGCCCGTTCTGTCAGTTCTTTTATAGAAATCTGTTCATAATCCATTTCGCAGATCATTTCCTCAAAGGCTTTTCGGATGGCCTCCTTCGTGCGGATTACACGAAGATCTTCCTTAACTGTACTTTTCATTATGATACCTCCTCGTAGAGAAAGAATGCTTGTCTGCATTGTAAACTATATGCGTATAAAATGCAACCCGTGTGTAATACGCAACATTTATACAGAGAGTGTGGCGTAAACCTCTTTTGATGGGAAAATGGTGTGGCGGCTAAATTAGGCATAGATAAGGCATACAAACTAAGTATTTAATATAAAGCGAACTCTTAAGTATAATGTAAGTGTAGACTGACAGCATGGTATGCGCGTCTCTATACTTACATTTTTTAACGATTATCCCCTATTTCGGCGGCAGCAGTCTGCCGGACGATATAGCCGCGTGGCTGAAACCAATAAAAATTCTATCAAGTGCTGGATGTCTTAAATATGAAAATGCGCAAACTACGGGAACTGGAAGTTACGAAGTTTATATGGAAACACCAAATGCAAAAGTTGAGGAATGGATTGAAAGCGTAAGACAATTTTGCAAGTCAAATGCCCCGCAGTAAGTTACGGGAAATGATTTAGATTGTCTTTCGTTGGTTCGTCCCAAAGGGCGGGGTGTTTGGCTCGTTGCTCGCGGAAATGAAGTGACCGGCACTAACTCTCATTGGGATTACGATCAAGAAAGTCAATCTCCATGATTATTGACAAAATAAAAAAGATCACTTTTATCAAAACAGGATATTGACATTGTGTCAGAATAGTGCTATACTAACTATACTGACACGATGTCAGAATATATTTGCAAGTCAGGATGGTGCTGAATTATGAAGAAAAATGTTGGATCGTTACTGGCGCTTTATCCCACACCGGTGACGGTGATTGGGGCTATGAACGGAGAGAAGCCTACATGGACGTTGGTGGCGCATATCGGAATTATCGGTCATGACCGGGTGCTGGTCAGTCTCGCCGCACCGCATTTTATCAACGGGTGTATCAAGGAGACGAAAAAGCTCTCGATTAACCTTGTGAACGAGGCCATGCTGCCGGAGGCGGACTATACGGGATCGGTCAGCGGGGCAAAGACGGATAAATCCGCTGTGTTTGAATACGACCTTGGCGATGCAGGCACGCCGGTCATTCGCAAATCTCCTTTGACGATTGAGTGCAGCGTTGTGGATGTTTACAACACGCCGAATTTTGAGAGCTTCATCTGTACCATTGACAACACCTATGTGGCCGAGGAACATCTGGATGAAAAAGGCAAAGTCGATTATGAGACCCTGAAACCGGTGCTGTTTGAATTCCCCACCTATCAATATCTGAAAACCGGCGAAATGATTGGAAAATGCCTGTCTTTTAAAAAGGTGCCGGAAAAATAAGGAGGATGCAAGATGCCAAAAGGATCACCGGAGCTGACAGAAGCCCGCAGAGAGGAAATCATCAACGCCTGCGAAAAGCTTTATCAGACGATGAGCTTCAAAGAGATCACCATCAAAGAGATTGGGAATGTAACCAGCTTCACACGCACCTCCATTTATAACTACTTTCAGACGAAGGAAGAAATCTTCATGGCCCTGCTGAAGCGGGAATATGAACTATGGATCGACTCGCTGAAAGAAAAAATGGAGCAGGCCGAGACAATGACGAAGGATGAATTTGCCGATATGATGGCTCATTCTTTGGAAGCCCGCGGCCAGCTTCTCAAGATCATGTCCATGAACCATTACGATATGGAAACCGGCAGCCGACCGGAGCATCTGGCGGCATTCAAGGTGGTATATGGGGAATCAATCCAAACTGTAATGGCCGGCTTAAATAAATATTTCCCGGATATGGCGGTTTCCGAGAAACAGGATTTTATTTACACGTTCTTTCCGTTTATGTTCGGTATCTATCCCTACACCTACGTTACCGAAAAGCAGAGAACCGCGATGGAAGAAGCAAACGTCAACTATGTTTTTATGACAATTTATGAAATCACATTCAACTGCGTGAAAGGGCTGTTGAACAAATAAAGGAGGGTTTCACAATGAATAAAGAAATGACATTACCGAAAATAGCGCTTGGCGCTTGGGCATGGGGTATCCAACCATAACCTGGCGGAAATCCGGCAGGCAGATGAAATCCTGAAAAGCCATGGACTGAAGCTGTCCGCTGTGCAGAACCATTACAGCCTGATCAACCGTTCTTCCGAGGATTCCGGAATCCTGGATTACTGCCGTGCGAATGGCATTACTTTCTTTGCCTATATGGTTCTGGAGCAAGGAGCATTGTCCGGCAAATATGATACCGATCACCCGATGCCGGCTGGCTCCGCGAGAGCGGAAACCTATAATCCGGTTTTGGATAAACTGGAAATCTTGAACGCCGAATTAAAAAATCTCGCTGACAAGTATCACGTCGGCACAGCACAAATCCCTGTGGCATGGGCCATCGCAAAGGGAACGCTACCAATTATTGGCGTGACGAAAACAAGCCATGTAGAGGATGCGGTCAAGGCAGCAAACGTGACACTGACCAAAGAAGAAACGGCATTGCTTGAAAAACTGGCGGATAGTCTTGAGATCAATGCAATCCGCTTTTGGGAAAAAGTTATGGAATAAGAAAGGGGTGCAGCAAATGAAAATTGTAATCATCAAGGGCAGCCCACACAAAAAGGGTTCCTCGAATATGCTGGCGGAACAATTTGCAAAAGGCGCGCAGGAAGCTGGGCATACCATCATAGAGATGGACGCGGCGCACATGAACATTCATCCCTGCCTTGGTTGCGAGCATTGCGGCATGAATGGGCCGTGCGCCCAAAAAGACGATATGGATGAGATCAGGGACGCCCTGCTATCTGCGGATATGGCGGTTTTTGTTACGCCGGTCTATTACTTCGGGATGTCAGCGCAGCTCAAAATGGTGATCGACCGATTTTACAGCTATACCATGAAGCTCTCCGGCAAGCACATAAAAACAGCGTTGATTGCCGCTGCGTGGGATTCCAATGCAGACGTCATGCCTTATCTTGTGGAGCATTACAAGAAACTGTGCCGGTACATGAATTTCACCGACTGTGGACAAATCTTAGGAACTGGCTGCGGAACCCCGTCTATGACAAAAAGCAGTCGGCACATGATTGACGCATATCAGCTTGGAAAATCTTTATAAGGAATGGAAAAAAATGAGTAAAACATTAGTTGCCTATTTTAGCGCCAGTGGAACGACAGCGCGTGTCGCAAAGGAACTGGCACATGCCGCAGGAGCGGACATCTATGAAATCAAGCCCGCGGTACCCTACACGAAAGCTGACCTCAACTGGATGGATAAGAAATCCCGCAGCTCAGTGGAAATGAACGACAAATCGAGCCGCCCCGCATTGGCCGACCGAAGCGCCGACATAGCGGCCTATGATACCGTTCTGCTGGGATTTCCCATCTGGTGGTATGTGGCCCCCACCATCATCAACAGCTTTTTAGAGAGCTATGATTTTTCCGGTAAGAAAATCGTGCTGTTTGCCACCTCCGGCGGCAGCGGGTTCGGAAAGGCTGTGGCCGGACTGAAGCCCTCCGTTGCGGCGGACACCGTGATTACCGAGGGAAAAGTGCTGAACGGTCGGCAGACAGCGGCCAGCCTGAAAGCGTGGGCCCGGACAATTCTTTAAGGGGGCGGGAAGAATGAAGTACACGAAACTCGGCAAATCTGACTTGACTGTTTCCCGTATCTGCATGGGCTGTATGGGCTTCGGCAACGCCGCAACTGGACAGCATAGCTGGACGGTGGACGAGGTGCAGACCCGCGAGATCATCAAGCACGGATTGAATTTAGGGATCAACTTCTTTGATACCGCCATTGCCTACCAAAACGGCACCAGTGAGCAGTATGTGGGCAAGGCGCTGCGGGACTTTGTAAAGCGGGACGATTTTGTGATTGCTACGAAGTTCACGCCCAGGACTCAGGATGAAATCGACGCGGGCGTCAGCGGGCAGAAGCACATCGAGAATTATCTGAACCAGAGCCTCCGCAATCTCGGCATGGATTACGTTGACCTCTATATCTATCACATGTGGGACTACCACACGCCGATGGAGGAGATCATGGAAGGACTGCACAACGCGGTCGACGCGATCAAGAGCGCGTGGGGCGTGGATGTGACGGTCGG
>CANQQN010000089.1 GCA_947625995.1 uncultured Lachnospiraceae bacterium | reverse complement strand
CGCTTTCCGGGATATCGCGCTGTTCCCGTTCCGCCGGTCGGCGGGGCGGGAACTTCTTTTTCGGAGTGGGTGGTGGACGCGGGATGGATCACCAGCGACTTCACATCCGCCACATTGGCGAGAAGTGAGAACAACTCCAGTTGGTCAATGAAATCCTGCGCTTTCTTAGCGTCACCCTTGATCTCGAAGGTAAAGATAGAACCGCCGCCGTTGGGGAAATACTTTTGATACAGCGCCTGCTGCTTAGGGTCATCGGTAACGGAAGGATGATGCACCGCTTCTACCTGCGGGTGATTTTTCAGATACTGCACTACCTTCAGGGCGTTTTCCACGTGGCGTTCTACCCGCAGGGACAATGTTTCCAGCCCCTGCAGGAAAAAGAACGCATGGAAAGGGGAAAGGGTGGCACCCGTATCTCTCAAAAGGATAGCGCGGATCTTAGTGACATAAGCCGCCGCGCCGACAGCCTTTGTAAAGCTGATGCCATGGTAGCTGGGATTGGGTTCCGTCAGCGACGCAAACTTTCCGGAAGCTTCCCAGTCGAATTTGCCGCTGTCAACGATCACGCCGCCGATGGTGGTACCGTGACCGCCGATAAACTTGGTGGCGGAATGTACGACAATGTCCGCCCCATATTCAATAGGTCTTACCAGATAAGGGGTAGCAAAGGTATTGTCAACGATCAGCGGGATCTTGTGGGCGTGGGCGATCTGCGCCACCGCCTCGATATCCACCACGTCGGAGTTCGGATTGCCCAGCGTCTCAATAAAGATCAGCTTTGTGTTCTCCTGAATGGCAGCTTCTATCTCCGCCTCATTGAAAATATCCACGAAGGTGGTGCTGATCCCGTACTGCTTGAACGTATGCTCGAACAGGTTGAAGGAGCCGCCGTAGATATTCTTCGCGGAAACAATATGATCGCCATTTCCCGCGATATTCTCAATGGCGTAAGTGATGGCCGCCGCGCCGGAAGCAACCGCCAGAGCCGCCACGCCGCCCTCCAACGCCGCGATCCGCTGTTCAAAGATATCCTGCGTAGGATTGGTCAGCCTACCGTAAATATTGCCTGCGTCCGCAAGGCCGAACCGGGCCGCCGCATGGGCGCTGTTGCGAAACACATAAGAAGACGTCTGGTAAATGGGCACCGCTCTCGCGTCCGTCACCGCGTCGGGTTTTTCCTGTCCCACATGCAGCTGTAAAGTTTCAAATTTCAGATCTCTTTTATCTCTCGTTTTCTTTCCCATAATATGTACTCCTTTTCATTCCCTATTATTTCTATAGGTTTTATATGGATACTATCATGATTCCTACGGAAAGTCAACCTCTTTTTCAAAACTTTTTCATCATGTTTTCTGCTGAGCCACTCGCACAGAAAGGCAAACTCGTTTTTGGGGGCGGTATGTGCGGTATTTTTATATCATTGTAATGTAATATAAATGTCCGCATTTAGGCGAATTTCGCCTCGCCGGACAGGGGAAACGTCAATTACCGCATAAACAAGCGTTTTCAACCGGCGGTTGAGAATTTTATTTCCCAAGCTTTTTATTTATTTTTCTCGCGTCGGCTCGTATTGTGATGAATACTGCGGCAGTAACCACAGCATAAATGATTATAAACAGCGGAAATACATTTTTGTATAGGTGTACATGAAGACGGCGCTGCTTCTGCTTTTCACGCAAACCTTTGGCTGATCTTCTCCAGTTTTGCGAGCATAGCGTCAGGCAAAAATCAACTGTCTGAGCCCTTCTGGGCGAGTTTTGATTTTTGCCTGCTGATAGGCGGCGCAGCAAAACAAGAAAATCAGACTGTTTGCGGCAAAGCAGATCAGCGCCAATCCATACCTCACCTCGTTTTTCAATCAGCGCCGCCCATGCCTCACCTTGTGCCAATCTCATACCTCAACCAACGCCTTCTGCCGCCCCATGCCTTAAATCCATCTTCTGCTCATCTACGCCGTCAAATACGCCTTCATGGTCCGCAGCGCCCCCTTTTCCAGCCTGCTCACCTGCGCCTGACTGATGCCAATCTCCTCCGCCACCTCCATCTGGGTCTTGCCCTCAAAAAAGCGGAGCCTGATAATATAATTCTCCCGCTCGTTCAGCCGCTTCATAGCTTCCCCCAGAGACATGTGCTCCACCCAGTTTTCTTCTTTATTTTTCTTGTCACTGATCTGATCCATCACATACAACGTATCCCCACCCTCGGAATACACCGGATCATAAAGACTCACCGGACTTTGAATGGCGTCCAGCGCAAAGACGATATCCTCCTTGGAGATACCGATCTCATCGGCGATCTCCTGCACGGTAGGCTCCTTCAGATTTTTCTTCGTCAGATTCTCCTTCGCATAGATTGCCTTGTAAGCCGTGTCACGCAGAGAACGGCTGACCCGGATCGAATTGTTGTCCCGCAAAAACCTGCGGATCTCCCCGATGATCATGGGAACCGCATAGGTGGAAAATTTTACATTTAATGTGGAGTCAAAGTTGTCGATGGCCTTAATCAGACCGATGCAACCGATCTGAAACAGGTCATCCGCGTTTTCACTGCTGTTGGGAAACCGCTTGATCACGCTTAACACCAGCCGCAGATTGCCCTTGATATACTGCTCCCTTGCCTCCATATCTCCTTCCTTGATCTTCTCAAACAGTGCTTCCTTTTCTTCATTTTTCAAAAGAGGAAGCTTGGATGTATTCACGCCGCATATTTCAACCTTGTAAAGTGCCATAAAAGAATCCTCCTGATGTTGTACTATTAGGAGGATTCTCAAATCACAAATTTAATATTCAGTTTCAAAAAAAATATAAAAAATATTAGACCTTGACAAACGCGGATATGCTTCTGTCATGCAAACTCAGCATACAATAAACACCATTCTGCCCTCACGATACAAATCATTCATACTCTGATGGCGTTGTCATATATCCGTCAAAATCACACGGAGGATTCTCACTTACTCCTATGTTTACCTGCTCTTCTTGATTATGTCGTTCAATTTCCTCTTCACTCAGTGGTCCTTCGGCAATCACTTGTATTTGAATTCCGGATTTCTCTTCAACACCTGCTTCCTCTGCTCCAAAAGACTCTGCAAAAACAGACATTGAAGAAATCAGCACTGCCATAATGGTAATCATGCATGTTAATTTCATTTTAAACTTCATAATGTCACCTCTTTGTAATATCTACAGATTTGTTTGCCTTAAATAAATAATACTTACTTATTACAAATAACTGCAACGGAATCGCCCCCTTCTTGATATTGTTCATTTATTTTGCTTTCGCAACTTCTTTCAACACTAACAAAAAAGGCTGGCGCATGTATTTGCACTACGGTCTGCTTGATCGTCCATGATCATTCCACCATTTCGCTGCGGATATAGGGATGGCTGTCCAGCAGTTCCTTCAACCGGGCCGTCTCCTCATCGGTCAGATTGTACCAGCGTCCGTTCTCCTCCATCAACCCCACGTTTTCATAGCTGTACCGGACATACAGCACATTTTTCTCCATGGTGATCTCCTGCTCCTTGTGGGCCTGCAGCATGTCTCCCAGACGCGCGATCCGCTGCCGGTCCTCATCGGACATAAACTCATATCTGCCATACAGCAGTCCGTTTTCGCTTTTCTTATCATACAGGATAAAGAACAGCTTCGCCGTCTCCTTGTGGGATTCCTCCCCCATATGCTCCACAAAATCCGTCAGGCTCAGACCGTCTTTGGCGGCCTCGTTGCCGGTCTTCGCCATCAGTTCCACGGTTTTTGGCGTAGAAACGGAGATAGGCAGCGGGGTATCGCTCAGAGAATCTTCCATAAAATCAAATACATTTTCCCTGTTGTAGTTTTTCCCCAGATAGATGGAGAAAGGAAGCTTTTTCTCTTTGATCTCCTCCCGCAGGCAGTCATAGACCTTCTCCAGCTGGGGCTGGTCAAGGCCGCGGCCGCACATGCTGCAGGTAAGATTGCTCATCCAGAGATGCGGCCTCAGATCCACATCCATATAAACATTTCCAAGCTCCTCTGCCATTGCCTTTTCAAAAGCATTCTGCTGCTCAGACGTCAGCATCAGCCTTCGCTCCATCTGCCGCGGCTTACCATCCTGCTTACAGGTAATGGCGATAAAATCATCCAGATAGGTCTCGCTCCTGTAATCGGAAAACGCCTGCTCGCCTTCCCGAAATATGTCGATCTCCTTCTTCAGACTGTCCGAAACGATCTGCCTGATCTCATCAGAAGAGAATGATTTCCGGCCGATCAGATACAAAAGTTCTCGCTCTGTGTCCTGAAAAAACCTGCCTTCTGCCAGATTCACCGTCACTGCTTCGATCTGCGCTGCCTCCGGAACATCTGCCAGAGCGGCCTGCGTCCCTTTCACAAAGAGCAGGCAAACCACGGCGTTGATGAGCACCGCCGCAGGCAGGATCCACACCATCATCCGCTTTACATGCCTTTTCCCGCCGGAACCCTTTTGGTAAAACAGACAGCTTCCAATACCAAGGACCCACAGCACCAGAATCGAGATCAGGTTGATCCCTTCTCCGCTTTGATGGATCAGTCTGCGCGACAGCAAAAACGTACCGGAAAGCGTGAACACCAGCATCAGCCCCATGGCGATCATCATCCGCGCAAGCTTTCCGACGCCGGTTTTCTCCGCGGCTTCGCTTTTTCTTTTCACAAACAGCACGCCGCCAAGAATCAGATACAGAGCTCCAAGCGCCGTGGAATACAGGGCGGAAAACCATGCCGGAAGTCCCCCGTATTCCGACGAAACGCTTCTGGATATATTGGTAATGACGCTCATGCCGAAATCAGAGGTGGAATAACCGATCCTCAACAAAGCATATCCGTTGGTCAGACTGGAAAACAAGCGGTAAGCCAGCTGACTGGAAGGGCGAAAGAACTTTCCTACCCAATTGCTCACCCGTACCAGCGGAACCATGGCATAATAATTTTGGATCGCCAGATCCACGATCATCCGGGGTCCGAACAGGATCAGCATGGCGGTCACAATATTGGTGAACACCGTTCCGGTGAGGGACATTGCCACAGCCATGGCTCCCATCAGAAGGATTCCCAGAGCGCAGGTTTCCCCCATAACCTGCAAATAGTGTGCCAGCAGCCGCTCTGCGTAACTGATCCCATCCCAGCTTCGGGCGTCCTCCAGAATGAATTTTATCTGAGACAGGGCGGAGAAGATCACGATCCATAAAAGCACCGCGGTCCCGTAGGACAAAAAGACCGCGATCCTGCGTGTTGGCACCGCGTGATAAAAATCACTGTCCGCCCGTCTGTTGACAAAACCAAACAGTTGCTCCATCATCACGGGAACCAAGATCAGTACAACAAGCTTTGCCCCGTCCAGACTCAGAAACTGGCTGATCAGGATCAGCACCAACCCCACAAACCCGGTGATCTTCAGTCTTGTGAAGCCCTCGGCAAACAGCCGGAGGCTCCATATTTTTCCTTTCTGTTTCATAGCAATCCCCGTTCCCTTTGATCTCTAAGTATTCCTGCCCCAGTTCTGCTTCTTCGTCGTCTCGTTATTCCAGATGGCGCTTCCATAAAGCAGCCGGCCGTTTTGTCCCTTCCTGTAGAGAATGGCGTCAAGCCGCAGGCTGTCCTTCTCTGTCCTGTTTTCCACCTGCCGGATAAAAGCGCCCAGATCGTAATCCGTCCGCTTTTTTCCCGTTTTTGCAAGCACTTCTACTGTCCTAGGCATATAGGGCGTAATCGGAAGCAGGCAGGCGGTGGGATATTTCCCCCTTAGCTCTTCCTCTATGCTTTCGATTATGTCCGCCGCCACTTTATAATCCATACTCAGCGTCCGGGATATCTTTTTTATCCTGTTATCCTTCCGATAGTAAATTGTAAAGACAAGCTTTTCATTGGAATAATTTCTGAAAATATAACCCCTGATACTTTCCCGGCACTGTTTTACCTGCTCATCCAGCGCGTCTGCCACCGGCTGCCTGATCCCTTCCCCTGTCAGTTTTACTTTCCGCAGTTTTTCTATTCCTTCCGGAAATTCCCCCGTGAGAAAAGCGCCGGGATCCGCCTGTCCAAAATCGATAGAAACGGCTTCTATGTCATTAGCCGCAGGTAATGTTGTAAACAGCTTTTTTGCATTGACCGCGACAGCCGCCAGAAACGCGCCGTTTGCTAAGAGCACTGCCAGAAACCACCCTGCTTTTTGAAACGCTTTCCGCCCTTTGCACAAGGGCACAAGTTCCCACAGAAAATATACGCCGATCCCCGCGGCGTACAGTACGGCGATGCCCAAAGCACTGATTTCTGCGGGTTCTTCCTGAAGAAAGTACACACAGAGTCCAAAAGTAGCCGGCAGCGTAAACAACAGAGACATCAGAATACGAAATGCGGTCAGAACGCCGCCATTGACGCCGACCTGACCTGCCTGTTCAAATCGGTGTCTTTCAAACAAAACGCCGCCCAAAATCAAGTACAGAAGGCCAAGAACCGCGGTATACAGGACAGGAACCCACTCCGCGCAAGAACTATACGCATCAAAGTTCCGAAACAGATAGGCATCGATATCATAATTTGAAAAAAACTGTCCCAGAACACTCACAGGCCCCATCAAACTGTCCGTTTTCATGGAAAACACTTCATTGTAGCAAACCTGACAGGCAGGGTTTAAGATCCTTTCCAGAGAAGGACTGACCGGCGCAATTGGCAAAAGGGCGTGACAGCCTCTTACCGCGAGATCGACCAGCAGTCTGGGCGCGAAAAGGATCATGAAAAAGGCGATCGTGCTGGAAAACGTCGATCCTGTCACAGATATGGCGACAGCCATTGCCCCCACGGCAAGCACAACGCCGGCGCAGGCCTTCCACAGGCAGCGCAAAAAATCCGGCAGGCTGCTCTGGATCAGGCCGCATACTGCATCCGCTTCCTTTGATGACTGTCGGAAAAAAACGGCGCCAAAGCCATAAACCGCCGCAAAGACAACCAGCAGGGCAGCCATGGTCCAGACGAATACTGCCGCCAGATAAGACAGATACAGGCAGCGCCTGCCTGCAGGCGCAGATCCGTAAAAATCACCGGCCTTCCTCCTGTGCAAAAATCCCAACAGGGCAAACATCATCACCGGCACAAAGATCAGGTGGACCATCGTCGCCAAATACGTGCAGTTTATCACCAAAGACGCCGAAAACATCATCTTCAGATATTCGCTGATTTCTCCGTCATACTCCACGGTATAGGTAGAAAAAGAGGTTCCCGAAACAGCATGGGAGCGCAGAAATGCCAGAAGCACCAG
Source organism: uncultured Lachnospiraceae bacterium (assembly GCA_947625995.1). Lineage (GTDB taxonomy): Bacteria > Bacillota > Clostridia > Lachnospirales > Lachnospiraceae > CANQUC01. Next base: position 328 of record CANQQN010000089.1, on the reverse strand, counting down.
AAGCGCCGTACCGATCACGCCGATCCATTTCACCTGCCGCATTCCTTCCGCAAACAGCCTGCCGCTGAAAATCTGTCTTTTCTTTTTCATTTCCGGTTGCCCCTTTCCTTTTCATTCCACTTCCGGGCATTTACGCGGCATAGGCGCAAAGAGATTTCCCCTTTCGGGGTTGTTTCCGGTCCGCGTTCTCAATAATTATATCCGTTCCTGTGAAAGCTGACGCGGAACGACACGCACTGCTGCAGCCGCTGTACTTCCTCATCGGTGAGATTGTACCAGTGGCCTGTAGTTCCCATTTCATCATCATATACAAGAAACAGCAGATTTC
>CANQQN010000088.1 GCA_947625995.1 uncultured Lachnospiraceae bacterium | reverse complement strand
GCTGTCCTTTGCATTCCGGAGGTAATGGAAGCCGCAAAGGACAGCCCCCTGCAGGTAATCCCCGGTGTGGAGATCTCCTGCCAGTACAAAGAGCAGGACGTTCACATGCTCGGGCTGAACATCGACTATAAAAATGACCGGCTGATGAGCCGGCTGGCGGAATTTCGTGCTTCCCGCGACATACGGAATGAAAAGATGATCGCAAATCTTGCCGCGGACGGATTTGATATTTCAACAGAACAGCTTGACAGAGAGTTTCCCGGCGCGGTGATCACACGCTCCCACATTGCCAAACATTTGATGATGAAGGGATATGTCAGTTCCATCAATGAGGGATTTGATCGATTCGTGGGGCCACGGGCTCCCTACTATATTCCCCGAGAACGGATCAGTCCCCACCAAGCGATCCTCTGGATCCATCAGGCAGGCGGCAAAGCGGTTCTCGCCCATCCGCTGCTCTGCAATTTTTCTTTTAAAACGTTGCTGGAACTGATCGGGCAACTAAAAGACGCGGGACTGGACGGTCTGGAGGCGATCTACTCCTATCTGGAACCGAAGACACATACAGAGGAAGATATGAAAAAGTTGGCGCGGGACTTTGGCCTTTTTGTCACCGGCGGCTCCGATTTTCACGGAGACAACAAGCCTGTTATCGACCTTGGATGCGGAAAAGGAGATCTGTTCGTGCCGGAGGAACTGCTGGACAATATCTTATAATGAAAACCTGTACGAAAATGTACAAAAAGCGCTCCGGTCAGTTTCCTTGATCCGGAGCGCAGCAAGCAATCGTTGCATCGAACGCTTTGATATGTTTTGCACAAAATAGTCGTTTAGTTATACAGATCCTCCACAGGGAAATGATCGATGATCTTGACTACCTTCTTCAGTACCGTCAATGCGTCTGACGAATCGATCAAGCCATTTCCGTCCACATCAAGGATCGGTTTCTGTGATTCCTCCAACGGCTGCAGTTTTACGACAATCTTCAGCACATAGAGCGCATCTGTCGTATCCACCTCTCCGTTTCCGTCCGCATCTCCTAACACAACAGGCGGCAGTGTTACATCGGGCTTCGCCGTCTCTGTTGGCTCATGAGATTCTATTGGCTCCAGTGTTTCCATTGGCTCCGCCGTCTCTGTTGGCTTCACTGTCTCTGTTGGCTTCACCGTTTCAGTTGGCTCCACTGTCTCAGTTGGCTCCGCCGTCTCTGTTGGCTTCACTGTCTCTGTTGGCTCCGGCGTTTCTGTTGGCTTCTCTGTCTCTGTTGGCTTCGCCGTCTCCGTTGGCTCCACTGTCTCCGTTGGTTCCACTGTCTCTGTTGGCTTCTCTGTTTCTGTTGGCTTCGCCGTCTCTGTTGGTTCCACCGTTGGCAGATCATATGTATACAAGGTTCCGGCAGTACTAGGTGTTGACGCCATTACATAGTGAAGATGATTTTCATCGATCCTCATGCCGTATATGTTGCCGCTTTCGCCCGGAACAAAAATCTGGGAAGTCCTGTTATTTACAGGATCATAAGCATATATCCCGGTGCTGGTGTTAAAATATAGTTTTCCATCATACAAATCCTGTCCGGAATAACATCCGCTATAAGAACTGAACCCTGTCCCCCATACGCCCAAATGAAAGACCGGCTCCTTATTTTGAGACACAAGATCGTAACTGTAGAGCGTAGCCGATCTTCCGGAATCATAGGCCGAAAAATACCACTTGCCGGACAGATAGATAAACGGAGACCTGAGCGTCTTCCAAAAATAATCATCGTAGGTACTGTCCGTACATTGATACCGGCTAGACCAGCCATAGTGATCTGTCTGCGAAATCCCCGTGTCGCTTTTCAGAAGATTATTATGGAACGCCATTCCATACCGATCCCAGACGGGGTCGTCATGAGTCACATCCACATGATACCATTTGCCGTCAACCTGCACGACATTCCAGATATGATTCATGCCGTCACTGTCCGCCGTGGAAACCGGAACTCCCAGACGGTTCATCAGTTCCAGAAAAACAAGGGTGTACGCCTGACACACGCCCTTTTTTTCCTTTAAAAAAGAATAGGCGTCGTAGATAGAGTATGCCAGATCATACTCATAGTTTTGCGCCAGATAATCATGAATAAACAAAACCTTTTCCATGTCGCTCCAGAAGGGCTCCGTCTGATCCGTGATCTTTTTGATCTCCGATTCAAACAGTTCCTTTGCAGCAGGAATCTGGCTTTTTTCCATTCTGTAATCAAAAACAAGAGAAAGAATATACCCGCCGCTGGTCGAATAGCTGCAGCTGCATGAATTATCCGCGTAAAACAGTATTGGATTCTCGTTCAGTACGTTTGCATAATGAGAAATCCACCCCTTTTCGTAAGGCAGCCGGTATGCAGATAGATCCACGCTTGGCTCCATTCTGAGAAGGGCGTCTCTGATCGCATCCTCGGCGGCGTCCCATGGATCCGGCGCCGCAAGAGTAACGATCCCATACGTTTGATTCTGTTCTTCAGACATTTTCTCTGCCGCAGAGGGAAATCCGCCTTCCTGAATCAGCATTGCTCCGGCATCCTCTGTCACCAGCCGGGCGGCCTGCGCGGTACAAGGCGTCATATTGACAAGTATCGTCAGAGAGAGAAGCAGAGAAATGATTTTTTTCATATGATCTTCACCTTCCATTTATCTTTCTGTAAACAGTCAACAGCAAAAAAGATTATATCCCACAAGCAGCAGGATCACAATGACTAAAATCTGGATAAAAGCATTGGGAAGAAAAAACACGATGATCATACCGCCTGCCATACAAAAGCACGCAAATCCCCCTACCCGCTTCATGTGCAACCTCCGACGGCTATATTACTTTGCAGGCGCGCCGATCACCGACATGCCTGCTTTTATTTTAATATATGCGCCGAAAAACGGGATATGCTCTTGTTTACTGGTCTTCCTCTACGTCTGCCACGATATCGTCAAGATCAATATCGTCTTCAGCTTTTTTGCTTTTCTTTCCGTCATAGAACTTATTGACAAAATCCGGCACCATATCCAGAATTTTTGTGAGGCCGTCCTGATTTTTCACATTGACCAGCTTGGTGCTGCCGTTCTGGATCACAAGCAGGGCACAGGGCGTCATGCGTCCGCCCATACCGCCGCCTCCGTTATCTTTCTTTTCTCCCGAAAATGCGCCTGCGCCTACGCCGAACGATACGTCGATCAGCGGCAGGATGATCGTGTCATTGATGTGGATCACGTCGCCCACAACCGTTTTTGTGGTGATGTGCTGATCCATTCCCTGCAAAAGCGCGTGCATTGTCTCCTGAAAATTATTTTGACTGGCCATATTGTACCTCTTTCTGCCGCTTTTCGCGGACTTAAATATTTTCTATTTTTTATTTTTCCTGCCAAGCCTTATAAGCTGCCCTGACATTTTTATTCCTAAATATCCGAAATCCCGCCGCCACCGCCTTGCAGACGCGCATTCTTCCGGAGAGCCGGAACTGTCCTTCCAATATCTTGTCCTGAAACTCGGGGGTTATCCGAAGGCGGCCTTTGGTAAAGGGATACAGCACTGCCACCGCGCCCAGAAGCTGCCCGGTAGACGCGGGATCTCCGGTGCCGAACCGCAGGAATACATCATACTTTTTCGGCGCAAGATCGCGAAGGAAACGGATCACTTCTCCCCTGCAAAAGGTAAATGCAAGCTTTGTGGCGTCTTTTGTCAGCCACTGCCAGTACCGGTCAAATTCTGTTTTGACATCCCGCAGTCTCCTCCAAAAGCTTTTGATTCCTTCAACAAATCTGCAAAAACCACGGTACAGCCTGCCAAACCAACCGGCGATCCGTCCAAACAGGCCTGTTTCCTCGTCCCTGTCGGAATCGGTATCTTCATCTCCTATTGTATAAGCGTCCGTTTTTGGTTCCTCTGGCAGACGGGGTTTGTCCTTCTCCTCCTGCAAACCGGGTTCGTCCGGTTCTTCCTGTGGACTGGATCCATTTGGTTCTGGTTCCTCCGGCAGACGGGATTCGTCCGGTTCTTCCTGCGGACCGGGTTCATCCGATTTTTGGAACTGCGCCTCAGAACTGACGCCGGATACGGGTTCCTCTTTCGGCTTATTTTTTGCCGGGTGATCCGGTCTATCTTCCAAATCGCCCCCGTCCTTACTTTTCCAGATGGGAATGCCAAACACCCGAAGCTTCAGATCCGGCTCGCCGTCCGCATAAACGACTCCAAGATGCACAAGATGCAGAAGCCATGACACGGAACCTTTCACATGGATATCCCGCAAAGGTGCTCCCTTTTTTCCCTGAGCGCTGTAGCGCACCGGGACGAACAGCACCGCCAGCGCCAGCGCCAGCAATAACAAGAACAGACACAACAGTATGATTCCTATTATTTTCAAAATAAGCAAAATAATATGTAGCATCTTACACATCCTGTCCTTGTTGTTTTTGTTTCAGATAGGGGACGATATCAAAAGCCCCTGTTTCCCTGTATACCTCATCAATGATGGATGCGGCGACATCACAGGCTTCCTTCTTGCCCTTTGCCACGCCGATCACATGAAGGTCGTCATAGTGAAAGGCAAATCTGGATGGAATGATATCCAAAAGATTGGACGAATTGGCCGGCAGCGTCACCAGAAAGATATTTCTGCACTTTCCTCTGGCCCTGATCTGCCGCAGAATTCGATTTTGATTTTTTTTCGCTGTCTCTCCGACGTACAAATCAGAATACCATTTCATGGTCTCCTCCATTCACAAACGCCTGTCAATGATCGTCCATCTTCTTTAAATGGGATTCAATGGCTTCCACTACCGTTCTCAGCACCTTAATGCGGGCGTAATACTTGTCGTTGCCCTCCACGATGATCCACGGCGCATATGTGGTGGAGGTGCGGATCAACATCTCATCCACGGCGATCTCATAGGCATCCCATTTTTCACGGTTGCGCCAGTCCTCGTCAGTGATCTTCCAACTTTTTTCCGGATTGTTCTGCCGGTCCTTAAACCGGCGTTCCTGCTCGTCCTTATCAATCTGCATCCAGAATTTCAGCACGATCGCCCCGTAATTAGCCAGATGCTTCTCCATATCGTTGATCTCCGTATATGCCCGGCTCCACTCCTCTGTGGAACAGAATCCTTCAATGCGCTCTACCATCACGCGGCCATACCATGTACGGTCAAAAATCGCCACATGCCCTGCCTTGGGCATATTGGTCCAGAACCGCCACAGATAATGATGGGCCTTTTCGATATCGTTGGGAGAAGCGGTGGGATTTACCGCGTATCCGCGGGGATCCAGTGCCTGCGTCAAGCGCTTGATGGCGCCGCCCTTGCCTCCGGCATCCCAGCCTTCAAACCCCAGCACAACAGGGATCCGTCTCCGGTAAAGCTCGCTGTGCAGCAGCGCCAGACGGTCCTGAAGCTCCTTTTTCTGTTTCGTATACTCTTCTCTTGTAAGCTTTTTGGAAAGATCCACATGTTTCAGCGAGGAGGAGGTAAGTGCCTTGTCCTTGTCAAGCTGACTGTCGATCACAGGATCCTTTTGCTCCTTTCGCTTATCTACCTCACGCTCCAGCGTATCCGCGACTATAGTCAGAGTCTTTACCACCGCAAAGCGCCTGTCAGTAGCTTCGACCACCTGCCACGGAGCATAGGAGGAATCGGTACAGCGAAGCATATCCTCACAGATCTCCACATATTCGTCGTATTTTTTATTCCGCCTCAGATCCTTGTCCGTCACCCGCCATGCGGTCTCTTTGTTGTCAAGGAGCTTCTCCATGCGCTTTTTCTGCTCTTTTTTGGAAATAAAGTTGAACAGCTTGATGATCACCGTTCCGTCGTCTGTCAACTGCCGTTCAAAGCTTTTGATCTCCTCATAAGCGTCCGTCCTCTGCCTGTCGGAGGTGCTGCCGTCAAAATATCCGGAAGTCACCCTGCGGTACCAACTGCTGTCAAGGATCGCGATACGCCCCTTTTCCGGCGTCTTATTCCAGAACCGCCACAAAAACGGGTAGTATTTTTCTTCTTCTGTTTCCTCCTTGACCGCAAACACCTTGAATCCACGGGGATCCAGCGGTTCAATCAGTTCGTTGATCAGGGTGCCCTTGCCGGCGGCGCTTAACCCTTCTACAACGATCATCACCGGAATCTTTAACGCCTTGCATTCTCTCTGCAGTCTTCCAAGCCTAACCCCCAGTTCTTCGCTGCGCTGTTTAAACTCGTTTTTTTCCATTTTTTTTGAAAGATCGATCTTCTCCAGCATCACTACACCCCTTTTCGGGCAGCGGTCATTTAACATCGTAACCGCCATTTGCCCCTTTTTATTCTTATTTTACCAAATTTTTAACAGGAAATCACTATCTTTTTTTATTTATAAGAAAAAAGAACGACACAACGCTAAAATACGGCGCAGTCTTCTGAAAACCGCGCCGTACTTTCATCTATTTCTCCTGAATCCGTATTTTGTTTAACATCTTGCCTGTTTAACAGCTTGCCTGTTTAACAGCCTGCCTGTTTACCGTCTGCTTACTGCTCACTCTTGTCCTGATCTTCTCCGCCGCTTTCGGAATTATCCTCTTCTCCGCCAGCTTCTCCTTCCTGTGACGAATCTTCAGAAGAAGTATCGTCCCCGGATCCGTCCTGACTGCTATCGGTATTGTCCGAAGCCGTGGATTTCACCGAGTACGTTCCAAACGTATAGCCGGCTTCCTGCGCCTGTGTGATAAAATCATCCAAGATCTGGGCGTTTGTCTGGGAACGTGAACTGAGCAGATAGATAGCTCCGTCGTGGAGACGCTCTGTAAGCGTACCCAGCGCGTTTTTGGTCTTCGGCTGCTTTGCCTCGTCGTAGTCGTCATAAGAGAAACTCCAGAATACGCTTTGATAATTCAGGTTATTGATCATAGCCAGCGACTGCTGGGAAAAAATACCGTTGGGAAAACGGAACAGACACATCCGGTAATGGAAGTGGTTGAGCATATATTCATGCAGCTCTTTCACGTCTTCTCTCTGTTCCTCAATGCTCTTGGACACGATCCCTTCCTTAGGATTATAGGAACTGTGATTCCCAATGATATGTCCCTCGTCGATCATCCGCTGTACCAGTGCCTCATTGCTCTTCACAAAGGGAAGCGTCACAAAAAACACGCCGGAGATCCCGCGTTCTTTTAAAATATTGAGGATCTGCTCCGTGTAATCCGCCTTATAGCCTGTGTCAAATGTCAAATAAAGCTCTTTCGGCGCGTCCGGCATGATGAATCTTGTCTGATAACTGCCGTATTTCTTCTGAAACTCCTGCGCGCCCACGGGAATATTGTTCTCATCCGTTTTGCTGCCGGGTCCCCAGACCACTTCTTCATTATCCAACGTATTGATATCCTGAATCTTCTCGTTTTCAAGAATCATCCCTTTCGGCGGCTCCGTGGGCTCCGCGTCGGTACAGGTTTCCACAATAGCGTTTGCAATGGCCTTCGCGTACTCCTTCAGATGCTCGTCAAGAAGCTGGTTGTCCTTATCGTTGGTCATGAATCCCATTTCGATCAGGCAGCTGGTCATGGAGGTATCTCTGTTTACCTGATAATCCGAAGTCTCCGAACCCTGCGAGCCATAACGCACGCCCCTGTTCTCAGAGATCCCTACCTCCTCAAATTCGCGCATAATAGCCTCTCCCAGTTCAAAGGAACCATCCGGCTCATTGCGGGTCCGTGTGGATACAAAAATCTCAATTCCCTGAGGATTG
>CANQQN010000087.1 GCA_947625995.1 uncultured Lachnospiraceae bacterium | reverse complement strand
GGCTACCTCTTTCTCATCGTCCTTCATGGCAGATTCATCGTATGTGGGCCAGCCGCTTGCAAATACGCTGCCCTGACCGCCTAACTGCTCATACAGTTCCTCGCTGATATGCGGGGCAAAAGGCGCCAGCAGGCGCACTGCCGTGGTAAGCGTCTCTTTGTCTACGCCGCTCTTCTTGGAAAGCTCGATCAGTTTATTATTGTACTCCATAAATCCGGAGATCACCGTATTCAGGCTGAAGCTTTCCAGACGCGTCGTGATATCGTAAACCATCTTGTTACGGATCTTTACAAGTTCTTTTGTCTCCGGCACATTTTTGTCCTTGTTGTCAAGCACCAGCTTCCAGAAACGGGTAATGAACCGGTAAACGCCGTCGATACCCCGGTCGTCCCACTCGGAATCAAGCTCCGGCGGACCCACAAACAGTTCGTACATGCGCAGGGAATCACAGCCGTAATCTCTCACCAGATCGTCCGGAGAGACCACATTACCCTTGGACTTGCTCATCTTGATGCCGTTCTTTCCGGTGATCATGCCCTGATTGAACAGCTTCTTGAAGGGCTCGTCAAAATCGATCACGCCGATGTCATACAAAAACTTTGTATAGAAACGGGAGTACAGCAGATGGAGCACCGCATGCTCCACGCCGCCGATATACATATCCACCGGCAGGTATTTATCTGCCTTTTCCCTTGATACAAGGCTGTCTTTATTTTTATTATCAATATAGCGCAGGAAATACCATGAGGAACCTGCCCACTGGGGCATGGTATTGGTCTCCCGCTTGGCGGGCCTGCCGCAGACAGGACAGGTGGTGTTGACCCACTCATGAATGTCTGCAAGAGGGGACTCTCCCGTACCTGTAGGCTGGTAGGATTCCACCTCGGGAAGAAGCAGCGGAAGCTCTTCCTCCGGTACCGGCACCGGGCCGCAGTGCTCACAGTGAATGATCGGGATAGGCTCTCCCCAGTAACGCTGGCGGGAAAATACCCAGTCCCGGAGCTTGTAATTTACCGTCTTCTTGCCGATGCCGCGGCTTTGCAGCATATCCGGCACGTCCCGCTTGGCGTCCTCAGAATTCATACCGTTGAACTCGCCGGAATTGATCATGATACCCGGCTCCGTATAGGCTTCTGTCAGGTTAGGGTTTTCCACCCCGTCCTTGGCGATCACCTGAATAATGGGGATATTAAATTTGGTGGCAAATTCAAAGTCGCGGTCGTCGTGGGCAGGCACACACATGATGGCGCCCGTGCCGTAATCCGCCAGCACGTAATCTGACAGCCAGATAGGGATCTTCTCGTTGTTCAGCGGATTGATGGCGTAGCTTCCCGTGAACACGCCGGTCTTTTCCTTATCCTGCAGGCGGTCCACACTGGATTTCATGGACGCGTTATAAATATACGCTTCCACATCCTTGCGGGTCTCCTCTGTGGCAAGCTTTTTCGCCAGCCCATGCTCCGGCGCCAGCACCATAAAGGTAGCGCCATAAAGGGTGTCGGGACGAGTGGTATATACCGTGATCTTTTCATCGGAACCGTCCACCGCGAAATCTACTTCCGCGCCGTAGGATTTGCCGATCCAGTCCGTCTGCATCTTCTTCACCTTTTCCGGCCAGTCCAGCTTATCCAGATCCGCAAGGAGACGGTCCGCGTATTTCGTGATCCGCAGCATCCACTGCTTCAGGTTTTTCTTGGTCACCGGCGCGCCGCAGCGCTCGCAGCAGCCGTTGACTACCTCTTCATTGGCAAGGCCGGTCTTGCAGGAAGGACACCAGTTGATAGGCATCTCCTTTTCGTAGGCAAGACCTTCCTTGAACATCTTTACAAAGATCCACTGGGTCCACTTGTAAAAATCGGGGTCCGTGGTGCTAAGCTCCATATCCCAATCGTAAATGGCTGTGATTTCCTTGATCTGCTCCTTGATCTTTCTGATATTGTCCGCAGTGGTCACCGCCGGATGGATCCCCATCTTGATGGCGTAATTTTCCGCGGGAAGGCCAAAAGCGTCCCAGCCCATGGGATGTACCAGATAATATCCCTGCATCAGCTTGTAGCGGCTCCACACGTCGCTGATCACGTAGCCTCTCCAGTGACCCACATGCAGCCCGTTGCCGGAGGGGTAAGGAAACATATCAAGACAATAATACTTTTCCTTTTTCCCGTCGTTCACGTTGATGGGAGATTCCTCCCAACGTTTCTTCCATTTCTGTTCAATCGCTCTATGATTGTAAGATTCAGCCAATTTACTCTCCTCCATCTTCACTGAATTTTTAATTTACTTCTGTAGGCGTAGCCACCTGCGTGGTAGGCAGGACCATAGGCTCCGGCGTAACGGATGTCTGCGGGGCCTCCGATGGCGCCGACGTCCCTGCAGGCGCCGGTGTCTCTCCTGACGCCAACATCACAGACCTTGCCGCCGTTGCGCTCCTTGTGCCAAGGGGTGAAGAATAGTCATACCGGTAGGTGACAAGATACTGGTTCCCCATGGTATTTTGGATGTCAATCTGTATATTTTCCCCGCCAAGCTCCTGACCGGCGCTGTTTTTCAGTACCACGCCCTGCAGCAGCTGTTCCGCGCTCAGATCCGTAACTGTCAGGATCCCGTCCGCGGTAATGGTATAAGACATATAGCTGACACTGTCGGTCATCGTTGCGGTCTGCCCGCTCTTGTCCGTGGCAACATACACAAAGGTATATCCCCAGTCGGCGTTGTAGATCGTCACGCTGATAGCGTCTCTCGGAAGCTCTGTCCCGGAATCCGTCGCGTAAACTCTGGACAGGGCAAATTCTTCATTGACTGCCTGAGAACTGTCCAGAATATGGCCTGCATCGGAATACAGGAACAACTGCGGCGGTTCATTATCCACGATCATCGTGGTATAAGCGGTGGCAACATTGCCATAGTCGTCCCTTATCGTATAGGTGATGCGGCTTTCTCCCTCTTCAACGGGAGGGATCTCCACATTGATCCGGTCCTTGTCAAGGATCTCATTATTATCCGCCACGTACACATGATCCAGCAGTTCATCGACGGATACCTCCTCGCCCAGAGGAACATGGACCTCCTTTTTTATTCCCGAAAAACACGGCGGCGTCCTATCAGCCACAGTGTAGACGACTTCCACGGAATCCGTACTGCCGATGCCGTCTGTCAGTGTATATTTTACCTTGTAAGTCCCGACCTTATTAATGTCAAGATCCGTATCTACTTTGATCTGGGCGGTTATGTCGTTGCCCACCGTATCCTTCCCCGAAAGCCCGGTCAGGTAATCAAAATCGATGTTGCGCTCTACCGTACGGTTCACCGCGCCCTCCAGCACCGCCTTGTGTCCAAGCCACGGATTTTCCGGATCGGGATCGGAGGGATCCCACTGTTCATCTGCGGACACAACGATGGAAATCGGCTTCCCAAGGGGGCCGGGGTCATTGTCCTCGTAAATCTCCACTTCCGTGTCCGGCGCGCAGTGTTCCATCAGCCACTTGGCATCGGACACCATCACTCTGATACAACCGGCGGAAGCATTGGTGCCCAGCCGGTTATAGTATTTTGAGATCAATGTGGACTTATCCTTCTGCCCATAGGGAACGGAATGGAACAGTACGTTTCCTGTGATCCTCGTGGCATATTGGCTCCACACATTGCCGTTGACGATCTTCCATGTATAACGGTCGCTTGTGTAGAAAGTGCCGACAGGCGTATTGTAACCAACCGAACAGATCATGGCTCTGACAGGCTGGTTGCTTTTTTTATCATAAACAGTAATACAGTTTCTCTTTTTATTTACCATAATGCGGATCGGGTCCGACTGCTGCTCTTCTTCAGGCTGGTAAGGCTCGTCCTCCGGAGAAACAGGCTCGTTCACAAGATCCGCCATCATTTCCACCAGATCGGAGACATCATCCTGATCCCGGGTTTTTCCGGCCCTTATATGAAGCACGATGCCCACAACAGCCCCTGTAATGGCAAGTACCAACAGGATCGACGCCGCTATGACCGCTTTTTTATGATTCCTAAAAAAACCCGTTCGTTTCTCCATATGGATTCCTCCTAATCTGCTTTTCCCACAGATACAGCTATTTTATCACAAAACCATAAAATATGCAACGATTGGAATTGTGATCACCGACAAAACAGTGGACACAAATACATACCGGGACGCGGTCTTCGCATCACCGCCGTATTCAGTGGAAAGCATCACCGCTATGGTCGCGCAGGGCATGGCGGATATGATCACCAGCACGCCCAGTACCACCGGATTCTTAATGAGCAGCCGGGCCACAGACCAGATCAGCGCAGGCAGCAGGATCATCTTGTACAGGCTGAACAGGTAGATCTTCACATCCTTCAATACACTTTTTAACGGCACGTTTGCAAGAGACGCGCCGATCACGATCATCGCCAGCGGGGTGGTGATATTTCCCACGCAGTCCAGCGTAGTGATGGCAAAAGACGGAAGGGAAAGCCCGAGCAAAAACAAAAGCAGCGTCAGCACCGCCGATACCACGCCGGGATTCACCATATTCTGCCATCTGAAATTTCCGCCCTCCCCGCGGTGTTTTGTCAAAAGATAAACGCCGTAGGAATAGGCGAGGATATTGTTGGGAATGTTAAAGATCGCCGCATAAAACAACGCGTTGTCCCCAAAGATCGCCTGTACCACCGGAAATCCCATGAACGCATTGTTGCCGAACACGATCATGAACCGGTACACGCCCTCTTCCCCGGCCGGAATGCGAAACAGCCTGCGTACCGTCAAGGACATCAGACCGAGGAACGCATACATGGAAACTGCAACAAGCAGCACCAGAAGGGCGTCCTTTTTGGAGCCTAAAGACGCCGCACCCTCCGAAGATGCAAGGATCATGGCGGGCGCAGTAATATTTACTACAAGAGAAGAAAATTTTTTGTTCGCGTACTCGTCGATGATGCCTGCCTTATTGGCGATAAAGCCGATCATCATAATGGCGAACAGCATCAGCATCCTTGTGCCGATTATTGAAATATCATCCATTGTTTTTCATCTGTTTCCCAGTTTTTTCTTTCAGTATAAACTATCACTTTCCTATGAATTAGTCAAGAATCATTCTTATGTATCCAATTCCAAACTAATCAGCAACGCGTGTCTTATCCGGAGCATGATCTCGCTGTCCAGATGACACACCCTGTCCTTCAGTCTCCTTTTATCAATGGTACGCAGCTGCTCCAGCAGGATCACCGAATCTTTCATCATGCTGTATTTGGAAGAATCCAACTCTACATGGGTTGGAAGCTTTGCCTTATTCATCTTAGATGTGATAGCGGCTACGATCACTGTAGGACTGTGCCTGTTTCCTATGTCGTTCTGTATCACAAGAACCGGCCGCACACCGCCCTGCTCCGAGCCGATGACCGGCCTTAAATCCGCATAATACACGTCTCCGCGCCTGATATTCATGGAATCCACTCTCCGTTACGTTTGTTTCACCATCTTTGGTTTTCCTTTAACCGCAAACGTCAGGTAAACCTGCCGTCTGCTATAGTATTGCCCGGATTTTTTTGTGTATTCCGATCAGCGTGGTATTTTATTCACATTGAAATGAATCTCTCTTTGCGACCCATTCTCCGTGGCGACTGTAGATCCTTGGGATCCGCTTTCCAAGATCGCACAGGAATTCATAGGAAAACCGCCCGCAAAGATCTCCAAGCTCATCCACAGAAACGGAAGCTTCTCCGTCCGTTCCGATCAGCGTCACCGGATCCCCCATAGATACGCCGGGAATATCCGTCACATCCACCATAAACTGATCCATGCAGACTCTGCCGATGATCGGCGCTCTCTTTCCCCGGATCAGCACGTAACCCTTGTTGGACAGCATACGGGGATATCCGTCTCCGTATCCCACCGGGATCGTCGCGATCACCGTAGTCCTGTCCGTTACATAGGTGCCGCCGTAGCTGACCGCAAGACCGGAGGGCACTGTTTTTACATGTACCACCCGGCTTTTTAAAGACAACGCCGGCTTCAGGGGCACCGCCCTTTTGTTCACCTGACCGGAGGGATACAGGCCGTACAGGGAGATTCCCGCGCGCACCGCATCCATATGGGCGTCCTTCATGTCGATGATCCCCGCGCTGTTGGCGCAGTGGTGAATATCAAAGGAAAATCCGGCCCGTTCCAGTCTGTCCACAAAATCCCTGTATATCCGAAGCTGTTCGCAGGCGGAAGTCTTATCCTTCTCATCCGCCTTTGCAAAATGGGTAAAGATCCCCTCTGCATGCAGATTGGGCAGCGACAGGATCTTTTTTGCTTCCAAAAAGCCCTCCTCATCAGGCTGGAGGCCAATCCTTCGCATACCTGTATCAAGCTTTAAGTGCATCTTCACTTTCCGGTTCAGCCTTCCCGCCGTATCAGACATTGCCTTTGCCATATCATACCGGAATACTACCGGCGAGACGTCCGCTTTTACCAGTTGTTCATACTGTTCCGGAAACGTATAACCCAAGATCAGTATTTTTTTCTTGATGCCGCAGCGGCGCAGTATCAGAGCCTCTTCCAGCGTCGCCACCGCATATCCAAGGATCTGCTTTCTGTCTTCCAGCAATCTGGCTATGGGCACCGCGCCGTGTCCGTAACCGTCGGTTTTGATCACGGCGAACATTTTCACATCCGGCTCCATGTTCCGCTGCATCTGGTCTATATTATATTCTATCGCATCCAGATCGATCTGTGCATATACTCTGTAATAATCATTTTTCATTGAGCAGTTCCTCGATTCCGTCTATGAGATTTCCGGCCATCAGCCCATACTCCCCGGTTTCCGCCGCCGCCGTATCTCCTGCGCATCCATGAAGATACACTCCCAGAGACGACGCCTCAAAAGCAGGCATTCCCTGCGCCAGCAATCCGCTGATGATACCGGTGAGCACATCCCCCGAACCTCCTGTGGACATGCCGTTATTGCCGCTTGTATTCAAAAAGCACCTTCCCCTGTGATCGCAGACCACCGTACAGGCGTCCTTCAATACGCAGACGCCGTGATATTCCTTTGCAAGCTCCGCCGCATATCTGACCGGATCCTCCTTCAGCCTTGAAACAGCAATCCCCGTAAGACGGCCCATCTCCGCCATATGGGGAGTTACGATCAACTCCGGAAGTTCTTTCGGGGTATCGCCTTCCGCCTGCCGCAGGCGCTCTCTGCGTTTTTGCAGAAGTTCGGGATATTTTGCAAGAAGATTGAGTCCGTCCGCATCGATCACCACCGGCGTCCTTGGCCGTTCCAGAACTGTTTGCAAAAGCTCCTTGGCGATTTCATCCGTTCCAAGTCCCGGCCCGATGCCGACAACCTCCGGCCAGAAAAGCTTATTTGCCAGAAGCATCGACGGACAGGCTGCCTTGTCCTTTTCCCCGGGAGAAGCCTCATAAAACGTCAGTAACGCTTCCGGCAGCATCTGCTGCAGGGCCTGACGGTTTGTCTCCTCCGTAAAAAGGCCTACAAGCCCGGCGCCGGTCCTGTATGCGGCCTTCGCGCTTAAATAAGCGGCGCCGCAGATTTCCCTGCTTCCCGCCGCCAGCAGCACCTTTCCGAAGGTTCCCTTATTGGAATCGGCGCGGCGTGCCGGAAGCTTTGAAAGATCGGACCTGTCATAGCAGACGGACAGCGGCTCCTTTACAGGAAGGGCCCGCTCCGTAATGCCGATGTCCCGCAGAACGCACTTTCCGCAAAAAGCCCTGCCGGGATACAAAAGCTGTCCCCGCTTATAAAACGCGAAGGTTACCGTCACATCTGCCCGGACAGCCTCGCCCATACACTGGCCGGTATCCGCGTGAACGCCCGAAGGGATATCAACGGCCAGCACCCTGC
>CANQQN010000086.1 GCA_947625995.1 uncultured Lachnospiraceae bacterium | reverse complement strand
CCACAGCCCCTTTTTTTCCGGCTGCTGTCCGACCTTCAGGACCCCTTCGATGGGCTTGCTGCCGCTTTTCACCACGGCGCCCATGCTTTTTTCTTCGATGGTGGAAAGCCCACCCACAAAATTGCCGGGGCTGATGGAATACTGATGCACGCTTTTGCAATATTCCATGGCCTTTTCATAGACTTCCGTGATCTGTTTTCGCGCGGTCTCGTCCGCCCCACGACTGCGCAAAAGGTCGATCAAGCCCACCGCCTCCACGATCTCCTCAAAGATGGCGGTGCCGCCAGCTTCCACCAGACGGTCATAAAACGCGCCTACGACCGTATTGCCCGCAAGGCCGCTGGTATAATCGCTGCCGCCGCATTCCGCCCCCACGATCAGATCGGAAAAACCCATCGCTACCCGGGGCGTCTCTTTCAGCTTTTCCAGCATGCCGGCCACAATCTTTAATCCCTTCTCGATGGTCTTTGTGGTGCCGCCTTCCTTCTGAATGAACATCCATTCACTGTATTTGCCTTCCGCCCCAGCGATCGCCGCCAGCTTCTCCGGCTGCACGTATTCACAGCCCAGACCTACCGCCAGCACCGCGCCTACATTGGGATGCCGGATCAGGCTGATCAGAAGACGGATGGCATAATCATTGTCGGTACAGCCGGAAAATCCGATCACGTCCACATCCTTATGGTCCGCCATGCGGGCGATCTCCTTTGCCACAAAGCTGGCGCACTCCACGGTATAAACCACCAGCACCTTGTTGCGGATCCCTTTTTTCCCGTCTTTTCTGGCATAACCCTGCCATGTATATTCCCTAAGCTCCATACTCGATCCCGCCTTCGTCTTCTATTATAGATACTCCGAATCTGTGGGCACCCCTGTGTGCAGGTCCAGATGAGAACTGCGCTCGTCGTAGTTGCTCCGCATACAATGAAGATGCACCCACGCGCCCTTTTTGATATCCTTCGTGGCAGTTCCGATGGGGATCCCGTATTTTAATACAGGCGTCCCTGCGGCAATATCCGTCACCGCCAGCTTGTGTCCGTCCGGGATCTCCTCCAGCGCGCGTATCTCCCGCCCGGAGGATTCTCCCGTAAGGAAAACCGTCCCCGGGGCCAGAGGCGCCAGCGCCGTAGCCACATTATCTCCTTTATGGATCTGAAATGCTGTTTGTTTCATCACAATACCCCAAATATCTCAAACGCCTTTGTTACCGGCATACCGCCCTCCACAGCCTTGCGCAAGCCTTTTTCCTTGCTTGCTTTTTCAAGGGCCTCTTCAATGACCTGCGGGGCGACTTCCTTAGGAATGATCACCACGCCGTCCACGTCGCCGAATATGTAATCCCCGTCGTTAATGGTCACCTGCCCGATCTCGATCTGGCAGCGATAATCCACCACCTGCGTACGCACACTGGAATCCTGGGCATAACAGCCTGTGCTGAACACCGGCCAATTCTGCTCCAGTACCTTAGGGGTATCCCTGTGATAGCCGTCGATCACCGCGCCGTTGCCGCCTCTGGTCTTTGCCGTCGCCGTAAGCAACTCGCCCCAGTATGCACAACGCTTGGTGCCGCCGGTACAGATGTAGATCTCATTTTCTTGGATCTGATCCAGACATTCACAGAGCCTTCCAAAGGGCTTCTCCTGAGGGCCAAACACGTCGATCATCAACACGGTCATGGCCTTCCCTGCGATCTTCATCTCGTCCTTCATGGGGCGGATATAGGGAGGCAAAAACTGGTGCATATATCCCATGCCATCCAGAATGTCCCCTACCACCGGGGTATACAGCTTTTCCTTCATCACGTCAAACAATTCTTTTTCACTTGCAAACTCCATCGCCATGAGTCATCCCGCCTTTCTAATATTCTATTTTATGATCCCGGCGGTGCCTTGTCAACCTCTATGACCGCACCACACTGAATTGCTGCCACTTTTTCCCGGCAAACCGCACGCCAAAGCAGATCGCGCGAAATACCCAGTCTATGCTCATGGCGATCCACACGCCGAGAACACCGACCCCCATTGCCTGACCGATCAGATAGCCGAAGCCGACCCGGAACACCCACATGGAAAAGATCGCCACCACCATGGGATATTTCACATCTCCCGCCGCCCGAAGGGCGTTTGGCAGGGTAAACGCTGCCGGCCAGATGAGGATGCAGCATATGCCGTGGTAACGGATGATCTGCACCGCAAGGGTAACCGCCTCCGGAGTCAGGTGAAACAGATGGGCCAGCCACGGTGCGTTCAGTATAGCAAAAATATTGATCAGCGTCATGATACTGTAGGCTGTCGCAAGCAGTTTCAGCGTGTACCGCTTTGCCTGTCCGAATTCGCCTGCGCCTACGCACTGCCCCACCACGGTAACCACGCCAAGACCGATGGCGCCGCCGGACAGCGTCTGAAAGGTCGCTACCGTATTGGAGACCGCGTTGGCCGCAAGCGCCTTGGAACCAAATCCCGTGACAAGGCTCAGAACGAGGATCTTGCCGATCTGAAAGATACCTGTCTCCAGACTATTGGGTACGCCGATATGTAAGATCTTCTTCACCATGCTCCTGTCAAAGTGCAGCAGATATTTCCACTCCAGATGCAGTATGTATTCCCTGTTCCTGAGCAAAAACAACAGAATTGCCGCGGCGACGATCCGAGAGATCAAAGACGCGGTGGCAACGCCTGCGACGCCCATATGAAAGCCGTACAAAAACAGGGCATTCCCGCCTATATTTAACACATTCATCACAAGTGAAGCAACCATGGAAATCTTGGAATTCCCCATGGAACGGAACAGAGAAGCGCCGGAATTATACATAGCCATAAACGGCAGCGACAGCGACAGGATGAGAAAATACGTCTGGGCATTTGCCATCACATCGCTGTCTATCTTTCCAAACACCGTCCGCAGGATCAGCTTATGACCGAACAGGCTGATCAGCATCAACGCCATCGCCACCGTAACCGACGCGGTCAAAAGCTGATTGGCCGCCTTACAGGAGGCTTCCTTATCTCCGGCGCCAATGTACTGGGACGCCACCACCGCGCCGCCGGTGGTCAGCGCGGAAAACACCGTAAAATAAAGGACGTTGATGGTATCTACCAGAGACACGCCGGATACCGCCGCTTCCCCCACAGAGGAGACCATCACCGTGTCCGCCATGCCCACCAGCACGCCCAGCATCTGCTCTATGATCAGAGGAATGATCAGCTTCACAAGCTGGCTTCCCGTAAACATCTCTTTTTTTGCAGTGATCTCATACATAAAAATCCTCATTCCAAAGCGTTTGCGCCACTTTTTCAGGCACAAAAGACAACCCCTCAGTCTGAGGGGCTGTTTTTACTGTTCCATTTTAAATATTCATTGATAAACAAGTCGATGTCGCCGTCCAGTACCGCTCCTGTATTTCCATTTTCTGCATTGGTGCGGTGATCCTTTACCAGCGTATAGGGCTGCAGCACGTAAGAACGGATCTGATTGCCCCATGCGATCTCCTTGACCTCGCCGCGAATATCCGAAAGCTTCTCCGCATTTGCTTCCTTCTTCAGCAGATACAGCTTCGCTTTCAGCATCTGCATGGCCTTATCCTTGTTGCTGTGCTGGGAACGCTCATTCTGGCACTGCACAACGGTACCTGTGGGAATATGGGTGATACGCACCGCGGAAGACGTCTTATTGATATGCTGTCCCCCGGCGCCGCTGCTCCGGTAGGTATCGATCCGCAGATCGTCCTCGTTGATGTCGATATCCAGATCTTCCTCAATGTCCGGCATCACATCCAGCGACACGAAAGAGGTCTGCCGCTTGCCCTGCGCATTAAAAGGAGAAATACGCACCAGACGGTGCACGCCTTTTTCGGATTTCAGATAGCCGTATGCGTTCTCGCCGTTCACCTGAAAGGTGACGGATTTGATGCCCGCTTCCTCGCCGTCCAGATAGTCCAGCACCTCCACGGAATAACCTTTCCGTTCCGCCCATCTGGTGTACATGCGGTACAGCATACCCGCCCAATCGCAGGACTCGGTGCCGCCGGCGCCGGCGTTCAGCTTCAGGATAGCATTGTCCTTATCGTATTCCTCCGACAGCAACGTCCGGATGGTGATCCCGTCGAAGGTCTTTTTAAATTCATCCAGCGCGCTCTGGATCTCAGGGATCAAATCCGGGTCGTTCTCCTCATAGCCCATCTCCAACAGCGTCTCAATGTCCTCATAGCCTCTCACAAGAGCGGCATAAGTGTCTCTTGCGTCTTTTAAGACGGAAAGCTCCTTCATGGCGTTCTGGGCGTCGCTTCTGTTCCAGAAGTCGGGAACCTCCATCTCACGTTCTAATTCTTCGATCCGCTTTTCCTTGTTAGCCAAGTCAAAGTGAATCCCTTACTTCCTTAAGCGGCGTCTCGTATGCCAGAAGCTCCTGCTTCATCTGATCCAATTCAACCACTTTTTATCACCTCTATTTATAATTCTTTATTTTTGCTTTGAAATAAACCAACGGCCGACCGCCATTTCCGGCGGCCTTTCAAGTCGTCTTTTCTACAGCCGGTCAAAACGTCCTGATCTTATTTCCTGCCGCAGCACTGCTTATATTTCTTGCCGCTTCCGCAGGGGCAGGGATCGTTGGGATAAATCTTCTGATTCTCCCTTTTCTTGGGGCCTCTTACTGCCGTATCGTCCTTGTTGGTGCCGGTCACCTTCGCCACCTCTTCACGCTCTACCTTCTGCTCGATCTTGATGCGGTAGAGCATCCGGACGGTGTCCTCCTTGATGGCGTGAGTCATCTCGTCAAACATCTGATACCCGCTCATCTTATATTCCACCAGCGGATCCTTCTGGCCATAAGCCTGCAGCCCCACGCCCTGACGAAGCTGATCCATATCGTCGATGTGGGCCATCCACTTGGTGTCGATGCTGCGCAGCAGCACAACCCGTTCCACTTCGCGCATATTTTCAGGTTCCGGGAATTCGGCCTCCTTCTGCTCATAGAGCTTCAGAGCCCTTTCCTTCAGCCAGTCTTTGACGTCCGCTTTTCTCATATCCTTTACGTCTTCCACAGTCACCGGCGCCATAGGAATATAGCTGAGCAGTTCTGCATTGAACTGGTTAAGATCCCATTCCTCATGGGTCTGGTCTTCCCCAAAACAGCGGTCAACTACCGAATCGATGATATCTTCCACCATTTTCAGCACTGCGCCGCGCATGTTTTCACCGTCCAGCACCCGGCGGCGTTCCTCATAGATGATCTCACGCTGCTCATTCATAACCTGATCGTACTCCAGCAGATTCTTACGGATGCCGTAATTGTTGCCCTCGATCTTCTTCTGGGCTTTCTCAATGGTGCTGGAAAGCATCTTGTGCTCGATCTCCTCATTCTCCTGAATGCCGAGGGTATTGAACACGCCGATCAAACGCTCGGAGCCGAACAGGCGCAACAGATCGTCCTCCAGAGAAATGTAAAATCTGGATTCACCGGGATCGCCCTGACGTCCGGAACGGCCTCGCAGCTGATTGTCGATACGTCTGGACTCATGGCGCTCTGTGCCGATGATCTTTAAACCGCCGGCTGCCCTTGCCTCTTCATCCAGCTTGATATCCGTACCACGGCCTGCCATGTTGGTAGCGATGGTCACCGCGCCGTGCTGGCCTGCCTGCGCAACGATCTCCGCCTCCAGCTCATGGAACTTGGCATTGAGCACGTTGTGCTGGATGCCCCGGCGCTTCAGCATACCGGAAAGCTCCTCAGAAGCCTCGATGGTAATGGTGCCCACAAGCACCGGCTGCCCCTTTGCATGGGCCTCCGCCACCGCGTCCACCACCGCATGGAGCTTTTCTTTTTTGCTCTTGTATACGGCGTCCTCCCGGTCGATCCGGATCACCGGCATGTTGGTAGGGATCTCGATCACGTCCATACCGTAAATATCCCGGAACTCCTTTTCCTCCGTAAGAGCAGTACCGGTCATGCCGGCCTTTTTCGTATATTTGTTGAAATAATTCTGGAAGGTGATGGTAGCAAGTGTGCGGCTCTCTCTCTTGACCTTCACATGCTCCTTCGCCTCAATGGCCTGATGCAGGCCGTCGCTGTACCGGCGGCCGGGCATGATACGTCCCGTAAATTCATCCACGATCAGCACCTGATCATCCTTCACAACATAATCCTTATCTTTGAACATCAGATAATTTGCCCGCAGGGCAAGGATGATATTGTGCTGGATCTCCAGATTCTCCGCGTCCGCCAGATTCTCCAGATGGAAGAACTTCTCTACCTTCTGTACGCCCTCTTCGGTAAGGTTGACGACCTTATCTTTTTCATTGACGATAAAATCACCGGTCTCCTCCACGTCCTGACCCATGATGGCGTCCATTTTCGTAAGCTCCCTGCTTTCACCCTTCTTTAACTGCCTTGCAAGGATGTCGCAGGCTTCGTAGAGCTTCGTGGACTTGCCGCTCTGACCGGAAATGATCAGCGGGGTCCGGGCCTCGTCGATGAGCACGGAGTCCACCTCGTCGATGATAGCATAATGCAGATCCCGAAGCACCAGACGCTCCTTCTGCACTACCATGTTGTCTCTCAGATAATCAAAACCAACTTCATTATTTGTCACATAGGTGATATCGCAGGCGTAGGCCTTCCGTCTCTCATCATTATCCATGGCGTTTAATACCACGCCCACGGAAACGCCAAGAAATTCGTGTACTTTGCCCATCCACTCCGCGTCACGCTTTGCCAGATAGTCGTTAACCGTCACAATGTGAACGCCCTTGCCGTCCAGCGCATTCAGATAAGCCGGCAGAGTGGATACCAGCGTCTTACCTTCACCGGTGCGCATCTCAGCGATACGGCCCTGATGAAGGATGATCCCGCCGATCAGCTGTACACGATAGTGCTCCATATCCAGTGTCCTTCTGGCGGCCTCCCGGACAACGGCGAAGGCCTCCGGAAGCAGATCGTCCAGAGTCTCTCCGGCCTGATGACGGCTGCGGAATTCATCCGTCTTTGCCCGAAGCTGTTGGTCGCTCATCTCCATCATCTGGGGGCGGAGCGCCTCGATCTTATCCACAATGGGCATGATCATCTTCACTTCACGCTCACTATGGGTACCAAATAACTTGTCAAATAATCCCATGATCTTTCTATACTCCTATGTCTTTCTATTAAAACTCCGGCTCGATCAGGCCGTAGGTATTGCCTTTGCGTTTATATACAACGTTAACCTCGTCTGTCTCTGCGTTTCTGAACACAAAGAAATTATGCCCCAGCAGTTCCATCTGGATGCAGGCATCCTCGGGATACATGGGCTTGATACCGAATTTCTTTGTCCTGATGATCTGGATCTCCTCCTCAGAATCATATTCCTTTTCCAGAAACTCCGGATTAAAACTGCCGCCGCTCTTCTGCTGGTCGCTTAATTTATTTTTGTATTTTTTTAACTGACGCTCAATGACTTCCTCTACCAGATCAATGGACACATACATATCGTTGCTGACCTGCTCCGAACGGATGATATTGCCCTTGACCGGAATGGTGACTTCGATCTTCTGACGCTCTTTTTCCACGCTCAATGTCACAAGCACTTCTGTTGCAGGCGCAAAAAAACGTTCCAGCTTACCCAGCTTTTCGTTAATAGCAGACCGCAGCCCTTCTGTCACATCCATATTTCTTCCTGTAATGATAATACGCATAAGCCTTCCTCCATTTCTGTGTGGATTTGAGGATATTATACCATAGTTCTCCCCAAATGCAAAGGGGAAAGAAATAAATAGTACCGAAGACTGCGGCAGTTTACTTGTTTACGCGCAGCCTGCGGTACTTTTCGGGAGTTTGACAGTTGAATGAAAGAAAAAGTACCTGCAGGCCGCATAATGCCTGTATTTTTTTGTCAAATTTTT
>CANQQN010000085.1 GCA_947625995.1 uncultured Lachnospiraceae bacterium | reverse complement strand
CAAGAGGTCTGACTGCCGGTCTGACGACTGCCGGGAAGTGGGTGGTGATCGCCACCATGTATCTTGGCCGGATCGGGCCCCTGACTCTTGGAACAGCGGTGCTGCTGCGTGCCCAAAGGCAGCCTGCGGACAGTCATATGGCGGAAGAACAGATTATGATAGGCTGATATTATCAAGAAGAAAGGAAGTTGGCGGTTGATGAAAGAAAAATCATATGCGGTGATCGGACTGGGCCAGTTTGGAAACGCTCTTGCCACAGCGCTTGCGGAAGCAAACTGCGACGTGCTTGCCGTTGATGAGGATGAGGAAAAAGTTCATGAAATCGCAAGTAAGGTGGTTTACGCGGTGCGCGCGGATGTGCGTGAACAGGGCGCTCTGAAGTCTCTCGGCGTTCAGAATGTGGATGTGGCCGTGATCGCCATTTCGGAGAGTATGGAAGCCAGTATTTCCGCGGCGATGCAGGCAAAGGATCTGGGCGTTCCCTATGTGATCGCAAAGGCAAATAATGAATTCCACGGACGGATCTTAAATAAGGTAGGCGTTGACGAGGTGATCTATCCGGAGCATTTTATGGGAATCCGGGTGGCAAAGAGTCTGGCGGGCACCGGATTTGCCTCTGTGTTTGAATTGTCTCCGGAATACGGGATGGTGGAATTTGAGATCCCGGAGCACTGGGCAGGAAAAACCCTTGCGCAGCTGAATGTGAGGATGAACCACCACATGAACGTGATCGGCGTAAAGATCGACGAGCAGGTGACCATCGATGTGAAGCCGGACTGGCCGCTGCCAAAGGCATGCACGCTCATCGCCATCGGCAAGGAGGAAGATCTGGACGCGGATATCATTTATGGCAGGGAAGCAGTGAAAAGAAAAAAATAAAAAGTTATGAAGCAAGGCATACAGAGAAGACACAGGGCGAATACGCTGTGTCTTTTTTACTTTATAAAAAAGTCATAATTATTTCACAAAAAACTGTTGACAATGGTAAATCTTAGTGATACATTATAGTCAGATGTTAGCACTCTAATAAATTGAGTGCTAATAGTATGTAACCGCTATTTTGTATGATTCAGAAATCTTTGGGAATCGTATTAGTCAGAAAGGAGTGCAGACAGGCATGTATGAACTGGATGACCGCAAGGTAAAGATTTTACAGGCCATTATCCGCACATATCTGGAAACAGGAGAGCCTGTAGGTTCCCGTACCATCTCAAAGTATTCTGACTTAAATCTGAGCTCCGCCACCATCCGGAATGAAATGGCGGATCTGGAGGAACTGGGATATATCATACAGCCCCACACTTCCGCAGGCCGGATTCCTTCCGACAAAGGCTACCGCTTCTATGTGGATAAGCTGATGGAGGATCAGCAGCGGGAGGTACAGGACCTGAAGGATCTGATGATCCAGCGTCAGGACAAGATGGAGCGGGTGTTGAAGCAGGTTGCCAAAGTGCTTGCCACGAATACCAACTACGCTGCGATGATCTCATCGCCTCAGTACCGCCGCAATAAGCTGAAATTCATCCAGCTTACACAGGTGGAGGACGGCCAGATCCTTGCAGTGATCGTACTGGAGGGCAATATCGTCAAGAATAAGATGATCCCCATCAGCGAGATGTTGGAGACGGAGGATTTGTTCAGGCTCAACGTGATGCTGAACACCAGCCTGAACGGGCTGACCATGGAGGAGATCAATCTGGACGTGATCACCCAATTGAAAGAGCAGGCGGGAGATCACAGCGTGCTTGTCAGCGAGGTGCTGGACGCGGTGGCGCAGGCCATTCACGAGGAAGAGGATGTGGAGATCTTTACCAGCGGCGCCACAAACATCTTCAAATATCCGGAGCTTTCCGACAGTGAGCGTGCAAGGGAGTTGATCAGTACCTTTGAGGAAAAGCAGCAGCTTGCTTCGCTGATCACCAGATCCTTTGAGGATACGGACACAGAGAAAAACGGCATTCAGGTATACATCGGAAACGAGACGCCGGTACAGGCTATGAAAGACTGCAGCGTGGTCACCGCCACCTACGATCTCGGCAGAGGCATGAAGGGCACCATAGGCATTATCGGGCCGAAACGGATGGATTATGAAAATGTGGTCAATACGCTAAAAACGCTGATGGTCCAGTTAGACCAGATATTTGAACGGTCATAGGAGCAGGCGTTTGGATAGATAGAACGCGCAGAGCCGGATACGGCATGCCGGGGAAGGAGAAAGCATTGAGTCAGGAATTAGAAAAAGAAGAGCAGGAAGCCAGACAGGAGACGCCCGAAAAAGCAGAGGATGTTTCCAAAGAGACAGACGCCGGAGAGACAGAAGCCGATAAAGAGACGGCGCAGGAGGAAGAAAAAACCGAAAGCGCCGGGGAAGAAAACGGCAGCGGCGAGCAGGAGGAATCAGAAGAAGACAACTCCAAAGAAGGCGAAGAAAAAGAAAAGTCAGGGTTTTTCGGAAAAAAGAAAAAGAAAGATAAAAGGGACGAACAGATCGAAGAACTGACAGACCGCATCAAGCGTACCATGGCCGAGTTTGAAAACTTCCGAAAGCGCAATGAACGGGAAAAAACGCATATGTATGAAATAGGAGCAAGAGATATCATCGAAAAGATGCTCCCGGTCATGGATAATTTTGAGAGAGGCCTCCAATCTATACCGGAGGATCAGAAGGACAACGCCGTGGCGCAGGGCATGGAAATGATCTATAAGCAGATGGTTTCTGCCTTTGAAGAGATCGGTGTCAAAACGATCGAGGCCGTAGGCAAAGAGTTCGATCCAAATTTTCATAACGCGGTGATGCATGAGGACAACGAAGAAGTGGGAGAGAATATCATCACGGAAGAATTCCAGAAGGGATACATGTACAAGGAATCCGTTGTCCGCCACAGCATGGTGAAGGTGGCAAATTAGCCGCCAACGACGCTTGTAAGAGAGAATTAAAAAAATTAATCACAATAAATAAGCAAACAGATCAAGGAGGAATAGATATGAGCAAGATCATCGGTATTGACTTAGGAACAACCAATTCATGTGTGGCAGTGATGGAGGGCGGCAAGCCCGAGGTCATCACAAATGCAGAGGGTGTCAGGACCACCCCTTCCATTGTGGCCTTCACCAAGACCGGCGAGAGGCTGGTAGGCGAGCCTGCAAAGCGTCAGGCAGTTACAAACGCGGAAAAGACCATTTCTTCCATTAAGAGAAAGATGGGTACCGACGAGAGGATCACCATTGACGGCAAGAGATATTCTCCGCAGGAAATCTCCGCGATGATCCTTCAGAAACTAAAAGCAGACGCGGAAAATCATCTGGGCGAGAAGGTGACGGAGGCGGTGATCACCGTTCCCGCATATTTCAACGACGCCCAGAGACAGGCAACGAAGGATGCAGGCAAGATCGCAGGTCTGGATGTAAAGCGTATCATCAACGAGCCTACGGCAGCAGCCCTTGCTTACGGACTTGACAACGAAAAAGAACAGAAGATCATGGTATACGACCTTGGCGGCGGTACCTTTGATGTTTCCATCATCGAGATCGGCGACGGTGTGATCGAGGTACTGGCTACTTCCGGCGACAATCACCTTGGCGGCGACGATTTTGATCAGAAGATCACAGACTACATGCTTTCCGAATTCAAGAGAACGGAAGGCGTGGATCTCTCCAACGACAAGATGGCGCTCCAGAGGCTGAAGGAAGCCGCAGAGAAGGCGAAGAAGGAGCTTTCCTCCGCGACTACCACCAACATTAACCTGCCGTTCATTACGGCTACCAACGAGGGCCCCAAGCATTTTGACATGAACCTGACCAGAGCAAAATTTGACGAACTGACCCGCGATCTGGTAGACAGGACCGCAAAGCCCGTGACAGACGCTCTTCAGGAGGCGGGCATCACCGCTTCTGAGCTTGGAAAGGTGCTGCTTGTGGGCGGTTCTACCCGTATTCCGGCAGTGCAGGATAAGGTAAAGCAGCTGACAGGCCACGAGCCCAGCAAGTCCTTGAATCCTGATGAATGCGTGGCGCTTGGCGCTTCCATTCAGGGCGGCAAGCTGGCAGGCGACGCAGGCGCAGGCGACATCCTGCTTCTGGACGTTACGCCGTTGACCCTTTCCATCGAGACCATGGGCGGTATCGCGACCCATCTGATCGAGAGAAATACCACCATCCCCACAAAGAAGAGCCAGATCTTCTCCACAGCGGCGGACAATCAGACTGCGGTGGATATCAACGTAGTACAGGGCGAGCGTCAGTTTGCAAGGGATAATAAGTCTCTGGGACAGTTCCGTCTGGACGGTATTCCTCCCGCAAGGAGAGGCGTTCCCCAGATCGAGGTTACGTTCGATATTGACGCCAACGGTATTGTGAATGTATCCGCAAAGGATCTTGGGACCGGTAAGGAGCAGCATATCACCATTACCGCAGGCTCCAACCTGTCCGACGAGGACATCGACAAGGCCGTGAAGGAAGCCGCAGAGTTCGAGGCGCAGGATAAGAAGCGCAAGGAAGCCATCGATGCCCGCAACGACGCGGATTCCATGGTATTCCAGACAGAGAAGGCCATGGAGGAGGTAGGCGACAAGCTGGATCCCAATGATAAGGCCGAGGTGGAAGCGGACCTGCAATCCCTGAAGGATCTTGTGAATAAGGCAAATCCCGAAGAGATGAGCGATTCACAGGTGGCCGATCTGAAAGCCGGCAAAGAAAAACTGATGACAAGCGCTCAGAAGCTGTTTGCCAAGGTTTATGAGCAGGCGCAGGCTGCCGGCGGCGCAGGCCCCGATATGTCCGGAGCGGCAGGCGCAGGTCCTGACATGTCCGGCACAAACGGCGGCTACGACGATGTGGTTGACGGAGATTATAAAGAAGTATAACAATATAAGGCTGATCGATTATGGCGGAGAAAAGAGATTATTATGAAGTCCTCGGCGTGTCTAAGACCGCCGGGGACAGTGAGATAAAAAGTGCATACCGTAAGCTGGCAAAAAAGTACCATCCTGACGCAAATCCCGGTGACGCGGAGGCGGAGCAGAAGTTCAAGGAGGCGTCGGAGGCTTACGCGATCCTCAGCGACCCTGAGAAAAGGAAGCAGTACGACCAGTTTGGCCATGCTGCTTTTGAGGGCGGCGCAGGTGGCGGCGGCTTCGATTTCAGTAGTTTCGATTTCGGGGATATCTTCAGCGATATTTTCGGCGGAAGCTTTGGCGGTTTCGGAGGATTCGGCGGCGGCAGGCGTTCGTCTAACCAGCCCATGCAGGGCGCCAATGTGCGTACCGGCGTGAGAGTGACCTTTCAGGAGGCGGTATTCGGCTGCGAAAAGGAAATTGATCTGAATCTGAAGGAAGAATGTAAGACCTGCCACGGCAGCGGCGCAAAGCCGGGCACCAGTCCGGAAACCTGTAAGAAATGCAACGGCACCGGTCAGGTGGTATTTACTCAGCAGTCACTGTTCGGCATGGTCCGGAACGTGCAGGCGTGTCCTGAGTGTAACGGCACCGGAAAAGTGATCCGTGAAAAATGTCCGGACTGCCGTGGCGAGGGCTTTGTTTCCCAGCGCAAAAAGATCGTGGTCAACGTGCCCGCAGGCATCGACGACGGGCAGAGCGTGAGGATCAGGGGCAAAGGCGAGCCCGGCGTAAACGGCGGACCCAGAGGGGATCTGCTTGTGGAAGTGCGCGTTTCCCGGCATCCCGTGTTCCAGCGGCAGGATTACAATATCTTTTCCACAGTTCCCATTACTTTTGCTCAGGCGGCTCTGGGAGGAGAGATACGGGTCAGCACGGTGGACGGCGATGTGCTCTATGACGTGAAACCGGGCACCCAGACAGGTACCCGTGTCCGCTTAAAGGGCAAGGGTGTGCCTACCCTGCGCAACAGAGACGTGCGGGGAGACCACTATGTGACTTTGGCGGTTCAGGTTCCGGAGCGGCTAAGCGCAGAGCAGAAGGAACTTTTGAGAAAATTTGACGAGGCCTGCGGCGGCAGCGTAAAATCTGCCGGCGAAAGGGCTGAAAAAAAGAAAAAATCTTTCAAGGATAAATTAAAAGAGACTTTTGAATAAAGTTTGGGGCAGGCTGACGACGCCTGCCCTTTTTCTGTGAAAAGAGTCCTGTTTGCAAATTTTACAAGATTGCATTTGCACTGTAACGGGATATATGATAAAATTTAAAAAAAACAAGGGAGGTTAGTGCGGTGAAAGAATTTGTGATTACAACGGATACTTCCTGCGATATGCCAAAATCTTATTATGAAAACAATCAGATCGGAATCTTGAGCCTCAGCTGCCTGATGGACGGCGAGACATACAATTATTACCACGACATACCGGAAAAAGAGTTTTATGGAAAGGTGCGGGCAGGCGCCATGCCTGTCACTTCCCAGATAAACCCCGAGGAAGCAAAGGAAGTATTTGAAAAGTATCTGAAAAATGGGTACAGCGTGCTGCATCTTGCCTTTTCTTCTGGGTTAAGCGGCAGCTATAACAGCGCCCGGATCGCGGCGGAGGAGTTAAACAGCCAGTATGGGGAAGTTCGTGTGACGGTGATCGACACCCTCTGCGCTTCCATGGGAGAAGGGCTGATCCTGTATAAGGCGGTTCAGATGAAAAATGCCGGCAAGTCCATGGAGGAGATCGCGGCATGGTTGGAGGAGAACAAGCTCCATGTATGCCACAATTTTACGGTAGACGATCTGAATCACCTCTACCGGGGCGGCCGTGTGTCAAAGGCAACGGCAGTGCTTGGCACCATGATCGGTGTGAAGCCGGTGCTGCATGTGAACAATGAGGGAAAGCTGATCAACATCGCCAAGGTCCGGGGAAGAAAGCGTTCTCTGGTGGCGCTGGTGGACCGGATGGGCCAACAGCTTGAAAATTACAAAGGAACCAACGACATTGTGTTCATCAGCCACGGTGATTCCGAGGAAGACGCCCGGTTTGTGGCGGATCTTGTAAAAGAGCGCTTTGGCATTGATAATTTTATGATCAATTATATTGGGCCGGTGATCGGCTCCCATTCGGGTCCCGGTACCATCGCCTTGTTCTTTATGGGGGAATACAGGTAATTTATGAAAGCATTCGGCAGGTTTCTTTACCGCGTCCTGCTGCTGGCCGCAGTGGTCTTACTGGCGCTGTATTTCCGCACGCCCCTGCAGCAAAACTGGCAGCTCCTGATTGAAAAGATAAGCAGGCAGGAGACTTTTTCAGACGGACAGCAGGAGCAAAAGGAGGAGCAGGTTCAAAAAAAAGAACCGGTGGAGAGCGTTTCGGTAAACGGCGAATACTATTATGCCTACAGGCAGCTATCACAGGAAGAGAAAACAGTATACTCGCAATTTCTGTCCGGGGTTACGGAGATGAAAGACGAGTTTGAAGTATCCACAAAGGACACGGAGGTGGTAACCCGCGTTTACGACGCGGTGTTGGCCGACCACCCGGAGCTTTTCTGGATGGGCGGGTATACGGTGGTGTCCTTTTTGTGGGGAGACACGGTTCATTCCCTGAAGGTAGAGCCGGAATATCTCTATTCCTTGGAGGAAAAGATTTTTATCCAAAGCCGTATTGAAGAGGAAGCGGACAGGGTGGTCGGAGAGACACTGGCGGAGTATGATAATGAATACCAGAGAGTGAAGCATATTTTTGAATATATCGTGGATAAGGTGGACTACGATCCCCATGCTTCCGACAACCAGAACATATGCAGTATTTTTTTGAATGCCCGTTCCGTGTGCATGGGGTACGCAAAAGGATTTCAGTATCTGGTCCAGCGGATGGGACTGGAATGTACCACCGTCGCAGGTACTGCTCAGGGAGAGTCCCATGCATGGGATCTTGTGCGCATGGAGGGCGAATATTATTATGTAGATCCCACTTGGGGCGATACGAATTTCACCGATCCCC
>CANQQN010000084.1 GCA_947625995.1 uncultured Lachnospiraceae bacterium | reverse complement strand
GGATCGACGACGTGGGTCTCGGCGTACTGTTTGGTCTGGAGCTTTATAAATATGAATTTGTAGGTCTGCTGATGCATGCGGAGCATCTGGAGGCCGTGCACGGCGTAGGGCCGCACACCATCAGCGTGCCAAGAGTAAAGCATGCCGACGACATCGATCCCAATGTGTTTGACAATGGGATCTCCGATGAAATGTTCGGAAAGATCATTGCCTGCATCCGCATTGCCGTTCCCTATACCGGCATGATCATTTCTACAAGAGAGTCTCAGGAAGTGAGAGCGCAGGCGCTGAAGCTGGGCATCTCTCAGATCAGCGGCGCCTCCCGTACATCCGTAGGGGGCTACACGGAGGAAGAGCGTCCCCACGATTCGGAACAGTTTGACGTTTCCGACCAGCGAACTCTTGACGAGGTAGTCAACTGGCTGATGAAGCTTGGGTATATCCCTTCCTTCTGTACGGCCTGCTACCGGGAGGGCAGGACAGGCGACCGGTTTATGAGCCTGTGTAAGTCCGGACAGATCTTAAACTGCTGCCACCCCAACGCGCTGATGACGTTGGCGGAATATCTGGTGGATTACGCTTCCGAGGAGACAAAGGAGATCGGTTTCCGGCTGATCGAAGAGGAACTGAAAAAGATTCCCAAGGAAAAGGTGCGCGGTATCGCCGCGGAGAATGTGGAGAATATTAAAAACTCAAACCGGAGAGACTTCCGTTTTTGATCAATCAGGAAGTATACTGGGAAACAAGGATCGTTTTACAAAGTGAGCGGGATATAAGTTTCGGTCATTTTGACGATTGGAAATGGAGGTTGACATGGGTCTGAATGATATGGTATCGGCGGAACGGATACACATCGGTTTTTTTGGCTTGAGAAATTCCGGCAAGTCCAGCCTTGTAAACGCGGTGACCGGGCAGGAACTCTCTGTGGTGTCCGAGGTAAAGGGCACCACCACTGACCCGGTGCGAAAGACTATGGAGCTTTTGCCCCTTGGGCCTGTGGTCATCATCGACACACCGGGCATTGACGATGAGGGGACTCTTGGCGAGATGCGCGTCACAAGGGCAAGGCAAGAGTTAAATACCATTGATATCGCCGTGCTTGTGGCAGATGCGTCCACAGGACTTCGGAAGGCCGAACAGGAATTGATCGACATATTCACGGAAAAGAAGATCAGATATATCATTGCCTATAACAAATGCGATCTGATCGAAAGGGTGCCTGAACCGGAAGACGGAAACACCATCTATGTGAGCGCCCTGAAAAAAACAAATATTTATGAGTTGAAGGAACTGATCGGGCGGCTGATGAAAGAGGAGACCAATGACAAGCGCATTGTGGCAGATCTGATCGAGCCCGGAGATGTGGTGGTGCTTGTGGTGCCCATTGATTCCGCCGCGCCAAAGGGCAGATTGATCCTGCCCCAGCAGCAGACCATCCGGGATATTCTGGAGGCGGGAGCCATTGCGGTCGTCACAAGGGAAAGCGAGCTTACCCGGACGCTGGCGTCTCTTGGGGGAAAGCCAAAGCTTGTGATCACGGATTCTCAGGCCTTCGGCAAGGTGTCAAAGGACACGCCGGAGGATATCCTGCTCACCTCTTTCTCTATTTTATTTGTGCGATACAAGGGCAATCTGCCGGAAGCCGTCAGAGGCGCGGCCCGGCTTGACAAACTGCAGGATGGCGATACAGTATTGATCAGTGAAGGCTGCACCCACCACCGGCAATGCGATGACATCGGCACGGTGAAGCTGCCAAACTGGATCAAAACTTATACAGGAAAAAATATTCAATTTGCTTTTACATCAGGACGAGAATTTCCGGAGGATCTGTCGCCCTATGCGCTGGTCGTTCACTGCGGCGGCTGTATGCTTAACGAACGCCAGATGCAGTACCGTACGGATCATGCGGTGGCATGTGGCGTGCCCATTACCAATTACGGGATCGCCATTGCACAGATGCACGGGATATTAAAGAGAAGCCTTGAACCGTTCCCGGATCTGTTGAAGCTGCTGCAGTAGATGAAGCAGTATAAATAAAACTCCGCGATTTTTTTGTTGACAAAGGGCATACCATATGGTATAAATAACAAGTGGGTTTGAAACCCGTAGGGCTATAGTTCAGTTGGTAGAACGTTGGTCTCCAAAACCAAATGTCGAGGGTTCGAGTCCTTCTGGCCCTGTGAGCGCCCCGCAGAATGCTTTCTGCGGGGCATTCTTTATTCATCAAAAGAAAAGATATCTGAAAAAAAGTAGTGAAAGATGTCTTTTTTTACTTTAAAAAGTAGAAAAAAAAGTGTATAATAACGACGATACATAAAGTTAAAAATTTAACAATATGATATGACGAGAAGAGACGAAAACCTTGAATCTGGCAGAAAATCCAGAAAACAGGTGTTTTATTTTTCGGCAGATTATGTTACAATGTGACAGTGAGCCTATTTGCTACGGGCTGCCGTCATAGGGATAAAGAAAGGAAATATACCGGCAATAGGTGTGCAGAGATATTTATTTTGGATAAAAATGTCCGCACACTGACATATCAGAACTTTCAAAGGTATATTTTACATAAAAAGGAGGTCAAAAATGCTTCACAGAAAATCTAACGTTCCCTTCAGCGGAACAAAGGAACAAGAACAAGCGCTTTTGAAGGTCATTCAGGAACTGAAGGACGAAAAGGGCGCGCTCATGCCGATCCTGCAGAAAGCGCAGGATATTTACGGCTACCTGCCTGAGGAAGTGCAGAAGATCATTTCCGATGAGACGGGCATTCCCATGGAGAAGATCTATGG
The DNA here is from genome assembly GCA_947625995.1 of uncultured Lachnospiraceae bacterium. Classification (GTDB taxonomy): domain Bacteria; phylum Bacillota; class Clostridia; order Lachnospirales; family Lachnospiraceae; genus CANQUC01. The sequence continues at coordinate 5,139 of CANQQN010000084.1, read as the reverse complement.
CGTTGCTACGTTTTATTCTCAGTTCAGTCTGAGCCCCAAAGGAAAATATCGTATTTCTGTCTGTCTTGGCACGGCGTGCTATGTAAAGGGCTCCGGGGATATTTATGACAAGCTTATGGAGAAGCTTGGCATTTCCGGCGGAGAATGCACGCCTGACGGCAAATTTTCCCTCGACGCCTGCCGCTGCGTAGGCGCATGCGGTCTTGCACCCGTTATGATGGTAAATGACGATGTTTACGGACGTCTGACCGTCGACGACATTGACGATATTTTAGCAAAATACGAGTAGAATGGAGGGAAAATATGAAATCTCTGGATGAGTTAAAAGTAATTAGAGAAAAAATGCGCGGAGAAGTGGGCTACCGTGTAGAGCATAAAACGCCGGTAGACATTGCAGGCGCGGCCGCAAGCTATCTGGCGGCAAACGGCGAAAAATGGGATACCTCTTACCGTGCGCACGTACTGGTCTGCGGAGGTACAGGATGTACTTCTTCAGGCAGCAAGCGGATCGCGGAAAAGCTTGAGGAAGAGATTGAAAAGCAGGGATTAAAGGATGAGGTATGTGTGATCAGGACCGGCTGCTTTGGCCTTTGCGCACTTGGCCCCATCATGATCGTATATCCGGAAGGTTCGTTCTATTCCATGATGAAGGAAGAAAATATTCCCCGGATCGTGGAAGAGCATCTGGTGAAGGGCAATGTGGTAAAAGACCTGCTTTATGAGGAGACCGTGCATGAGGACGAGATCCTTCCTCTTCAGGAGACCAACTTCTACAAGAAGCAGCACAGAGTTGCGCTGCGCAACTGCGGCGTGATCAATCCTGAAAATATTGAAGAATACATAGGCACAAGAGGCTATGAGGCGCTGGGCAAGGTGCTCACGGAGATGACTCCTGAGCAGGTGATCCAGACCATGCTTGACAGCGGTCTGCGCGGCCGCGGCGGCGCCGGCTTCCCTACAGGTCTGAAGTGGAAATTTGCGGCGGCAAACGACGCGGATCAGAAATATGTATGCTGTAACGCCGACGAGGGCGACCCCGGCGCGTTCATGGACCGTTCCGTACTTGAGGGCGATCCCCATGTGGTGCTGGAGGCCATGGCCATCGCAGGCTATGCCATCGGCGCTTCTCAAGGTTACATTTATGTACGCGCCGAGTATCCTATCGCTGTTGAGCGTCTGAATATCGCTATCGGTCAGGCAAGAGAGTACGGCCTTCTGGGCAAGGACATTTTCGGCACCGGATTTGATTTTGATATCGAACTGAGACTTGGCGCCGGCGCATTTGTCTGCGGCGAGGAGACAGCGCTGATGACGTCCATCGAAGGCAACAGAGGCGAGCCCAGACCCCGTCCTCCGTTCCCTGCACTGAAAGGTCTGTTCGCAAAGCCCACGATCTTAAATAACGTGGAGACCTATGCGAATATCCCGCAGATCATCTTGAACGGCCCCGAATGGTTTGCTTCCATGGGTACGGAGAAATCAAAGGGTACCAAGGTATTTGCTCTGGGCGGCAAGGTAAAGAATATCGGCCTTGTGGAGATCCCCATGGGTACCACCCTCCGAGAGATCGTAGAAGAGATCGGCGGCGGCATCCCCAACGGCAAGAAATTCAAGGCTGCACAGACCGGCGGTCCCTCCGGCGGCTGTATCCCGGCAGAGCATTTTGACGTTCCCATCGACTATGATAACTTGATGGCTATCGGTTCCATGATGGGTTCCGGCGGTCTCATCGTCATGGATGAGGACACCTGTATGGTGGATATCGCCAAATTCTTCCTTGAGTTTACGGTAGACGAGTCCTGCGGTAAATGTACGCCTTGCCGCGTGGGTACGAGACGTATGCTGGAGATCCTTGACAAGATCACAAAGGGACAGGGCACCATGGAAGACCTTGACCGTCTGGAGGAACTGGCGGAGCACTTAAGCTCCAACTCCCTCTGCGCCCTTGGCCAGACAGCGCCCAACCCGGTGCTTTCCACCCTGCGTTATTTCAAGGACGAATACATTGCGCATATCGTGGACAAGAAATGTCCCGCAGGCGTATGTAAGGAACTGTTTACCTATAAGATTAACCCCGACAAGTGTAAAGGCTGTACGGCCTGCGCCAGAGTATGTCCCAACAGCGCGATTTCAGGTACCGTTAAGAATCCGCATTCCATCGATTCTGATAAATGCGTGAAGTGCGGCGCTTGTGTGGAGAAATGTCGCTTCGGCGCCATTTATAAAGACTAAAGGAGGATAGTGAATATGGAAAATATCAATATTAAAATCAACGGGCTCGATGTTTCTGCGCCGGCAGGTTCTACTATCCTTGAAGCGGCACATCTGGCCGGGATCAAGATCCCTACACTGTGCTATCTGAAAGACATCAATGAAATCGGCGCGTGCCGTATGTGCGTGGTAGAGGTGAAGGGCGCCAGAAATCTGGTTGCTGCCTGTATGTATCCCATCAACGAAGGCATGGAGGTGTTTACCAACACGCCGAAGCTGATCAAATCCAGAAAGAGAACGCTGCAGCTGATGCTTTCCAATCATGAAAAGAAATGTCTGGAGTGCGTCAGGAGCGGTAACTGTGAATTTCAGGAGCTTTGCAAGGAATATGGCGTTGACGACGTGAATTATTTTGAAGGTTCTGAAAATCATTATGAATTGGATACTTCCGCGGCTCACATGGTGCGTGACAACAACAAATGTATCCTTTGCCGCCGCTGCGTGGCAGTCTGCGACAAGGTACAGGGCGTGGGCGTCATTGGCGCCAACAACCGTGGCTTCGATACTGCCGTGGGTTCTGCCTTTGAGATGGGCCTTGGCCAGACCAGCTGCGTATCCTGCGGACAGTGTATCGCGGTATGTCCTGTAGGCGCTCTCTATGAGAAGGATTACACCGATGAGATCATCGACGCCATCGCTGATCCCGACAAATATGTGGTGGTACAGACCGCTCCCGCTGTGAGAGCAGCCCTTGGGGAAGAGTTTGGTTATCCCATGGGTACCGACGTGGAAGGCAAGATGGCCGCGGCATTAAGAAGACTTGGCTTTGACAAGGTGTTTGATACCGACTGGGGCGCAGACCTGACCATCGTGGAAGAAGCCCATGAACTGGTGGACCGTATTCAGAACGGCGGCGTGCTTCCCATGATCACCTCCTGTTCTCCCGGATGGATCAAATACTGCGAGCATTACTTCCCGGATATGACGGAGCATCTTTCAAGCTGTAAATCTCCCCAGCAGATGTTCGGCGCCATGTTAAAGACTTACTTCGCGGAGAAAGAGGGCATCGATCCCAAGAAGATCGTTTCCGTCAGTGTGATGCCTTGTACCGCAAAGAAGTTTGAGATCGGCCGTGACAATGAGAATGCGGCAGGGGTTCCCGATGTGGATATCACCATCACTACAAGAGAGCTTGCGAGACTGATCAAACGCTGCGGTATCGAATTTACGGCGCTTCCCGACGAGGGCTTTGACGATCCTATGGGTGAGTCCACAGGCGCCGGCGTGATCTTCGGCGCTACCGGCGGCGTGATGGAGGCTGCGCTTCGTACAGCCGTTGAGACGCTGACGGGTGAAGAATTGCCCAAGCTTGATTTTACTGAGGTCCGCGGTACGGAGGGCATCAAGGAAGCTACCTACAAGGTGGGCGGCATGGATGTGAAGGTTGCCGTTGCTTCCGGTCTCCGCAATGCAAAGACACTGCTTGAAAAGGTGAAAGCAGGGGAAGCGGATTATCAGTTTATCGAGATCATGGGATGTCCCGGCGGTTGTGTAAACGGCGGCGGACAGCCTCAGGTTTCCGGACATGTACGTAACTTTACGGACGTGCGTGGTATTAGGGCAAGCGTTCTTTACAAGAATGACGCTGCCAAGGCAATCAGGAAGTCTCATGAGAATCCGGCGATCAAGAAGCTCTACGAAGAGTATCTGGGTGAGCCGGGCAGCCACAAAGCCCATGAGACACTGCATACCACCTATGTAAAGAGGACGATTAACGGATAATTGATATTTATTCAAATGAAAAAGGCAGCCATCGGCCGAGTCAGCCGGAGGCTGCCTTTTCTCATAGGAAATCCATGTTGATTTCCGGCAGGAAACATTAAATAGAATATATGATCTGGTGTTCTTTGAAAAAATCCAAGATGCGGTTGTCCCATAGATGCTCCAAAGATCTGTCTAATGAAAAGGTATGTAAGGATACGCCCGTAGAGCAGACGATCCGGTTGTCACTGTAGCGGATGTTTAAAAACAGCCCGACAACCTGCTCCTGCAGTACCGTTGTCTGACCGGACTGCCGGGAAAGAAGTTTATTTACTTCTTTCTGATCTGCCAGCAGGACAAACCGAAACGACAGGGGCAGCCGCTTTCCCTTGATGCGGTCAAAGGCCAGTTTCTTCATTTCTGCCCATGTGGCATAACCGCGTATTTGCCCGGTCTCGTCCGTCAGAGTGTCTCTGTCATAAAAATCCATGTTCAGATGGCCGTCAATGGTAACGGTTGTGCCGGTGGCAATGATTCCTTGGGATAACAAAAAATCATCAAATACATTTTCAAGCAGCAGTTTTGCGGTAAAATCTTTGTTGTTTTCAATCTGTAATGCGATCATACTGTCAGCCTTTCTATAAAGATTTCATAAAAGCGTATTACCGGGAGCTTCCTGTATTTTTTTCATTGGGGCCGGTGGTCTTGCCGTCCAACGAGATCCAGATGATGGCGGCGCAGACCAGCGCCAGTCCGATGCCCAAAGTCGGTGTAAATTTTTCACCAAAAAACAGCGCCAGTACACTGCCGGAGATCGGGATCAAAAATTTATACATAGATAGCTTGCTCACTGGCATGTATTGGGTACACCAGTACCAGATACCGAAGGGAATAGCGGAGGCAAAGGCGAGAATCCACAAAATGCCGAAGGCTTTCAGATTCCATGTGAAAGCTGTGAGCCTCCCACCCATGAGGGATCCAAGAATACAGAGGGCGGTGGATCCCAGCACCAGATTCCATCCGGTCATTACAAAAGAATTCAGGCCGGATGCGATACGCTTGCCCGCCATAGTAGCGATCGCGAAGATCAGCCCGTGGATCAGCATAAAACCTTCTCCCTGAAGCCGGAATCCCTGAAATAACTCGGAAAGGGGAGCGCCGGGTTTG
>CANQQN010000083.1 GCA_947625995.1 uncultured Lachnospiraceae bacterium | reverse complement strand
CACGACCTGCCCGCCTGCCGGGCAATCGTCGATAGCCCGCTGGATGGCGTATGTATCGCTGGCAATCCCGTCGCCCACCGCATGGTAGGGTGCCTTTGTCACATTGATCACGGCGGCCGGCGCCTTCTTCGTACAGACTGTAACGGACTGCCGGCAAATCTCGCGGCCACGTTCGTCTCCGAAAATTTTCGGGCCGTTTTCGGCAGGTGCGGCCACGCAAGTGATGTCCGGGGCTTCATTCCCGGAGCCGTTCTCCGCCACCACTTCATTTTCGGAACCGTTCTCCGCCACTGCCACCGCTTCATTCCCGGAACCGTTCTCCGCCACCGCCGCCACTTCAAATCTGTGGCTGCTCTCCGGCGCCAGACCGTACACCGTATAACCCATGGTTTTTACATTGGCGATCTTTTTTCCGTTATCATAGATCTCATAATGGTCAAAGGTTTTCAGATCCGCCAGAGAATCCCTGTTCCACAACAGGCAAACACTATCCGGCCGGATTGTTTCCTCCGGCACATGCAGGTTGTAAAGGCATGAATGGTCTGCCTCCACGCGGACCCTGCACTTTCCATAGACGCTGCGGGCCAAGATTCCCTGCAGCTTCTCCATAATCTGTCCTTTTTCCTCCAGACTGCGGCTCTGGCAGATGACTTCCAGTTCCTTTCTGTCGCTGTCCGAAAGGCTGCCGTCCCCGATACAATACAGGACCGCCGTTCCTTTCTGATATCCCTTCACCATTCCTTCACGGTCCACGGTCAGACGCCGCCGATCAGTAGAGATCCAGTGAAGCTTTTCTTTTCTTTCTGTATCCGACGGATCCGCGTACTCACAGGCAGGCTCCATCTGTACGGTTTCCTGCACCTGCACGGTCGTCTCTTCCAGCAGGCGTATTCTTTTTACCTGACCGGCTGCCTTGGTCACTGTCACTTCGCAGGAAATCTTCTCCGTCTTCCCTGCCGGTTTTCCGCTCTCCTTTTGATCCCCGGCGGATTCCTCCGACCGGCAGACCCCGGTGATCACGGCGGTACCTTCCCGCACCCCTTCTATAATAACCTCGTCCAGCCCCGACAGATTGATATGTTGCTTTATGATCCTGACTACCCCTTCGTCAGAGGACTGCCATTTCATTTGCTTTTCCAAGCATACCGCAGGGAACACCACCGCATACAGCCCGGTCTGCTCCCCTGCCGCCAGACAGATCCGGCTGCGGCTCGGATGTACTTCCGTTACTTCGTGCCGAGGCCTTGCCTGTACCTGCACCCGGTAACCTGCCCGCCAGCCTCCATTGATGAAGGTTGCCCAGACTTGCGTCGTTCCCCGCTTATATCCGGTGACAGTACCTGTCTGATCCACGCCCACGGCCTCCGGATCCTCTGTCGACCAATATACCGGCTGATGTGCGGCTTCCTCCGGCAGAGACAGTTTTCTGCTCTCCTGAAGATCCAGAAGCACTTCGCCACCGTCAAGATCCTCCAGAGGATCAAGATACCACTCCCGTTCCGGTTTTTCTACTACTGTCACCCGGCAGGAAACCTCCCGCCCCACATCGTTGGATCTTCCGGTAATAACAGTGCTTCCCGGACCCATGGCCCGGATCCTTCCAAGATGATTGACAACGGCAACCCTTTCATCAGAGCTGGTCCATGTAAAAGAGGTATCCAGCCGTCCGTTTTTAAACTGATCCTGCGGCACGACCACCGGACGGAGCACGGCGCCCTCCTGACTGCCCAGCATCAGCCTGTCCGTGTTGAGGCGGACGTCCCTTACGGTTGCCCTTCCCATATTGTCGATGACCTGAATCCGGCAGGTGTCAGAAGAACCGTCCGGCAGCGCTGCCGTCACATCCGTGACGCCTGTAGTCATAGCCTGCACAAACCCTTTCTCCACTGTGGCAACAGCGGGATCTTCCGAACGCCAGAGGATATCTTCTTCTGTGTATTCTGTGCCGGTCAGGGACGCTTTCAGCAGAATGCCGCCGCCCTCCTCTTCATAATGACTGAATATGTATTTGTCTAGCTGTCCCACAACAAGGGGATAGACGTGAAAATTCAAACGGATCTTACTATTCATAGTTTCCCTCTTTTTCCTATAATCAAATGCTGATCGATACAAGCATCGTCAGCGCTTTCCTCGCTATTATACCATAACTAAAAGTTGGGCGCAACGAAGCAATGGCTCTGTTTTTCTGCTTCCGTTTTTGGTCTTCAACAGCGTTTTTTTCAGGATCAATATGTCAAGATATAATTATATTCTCTTTAAAGAGATTTGTATTATGTTTTAAAAGAACAAAATATCCAGTATGATTTTTTCACCTTAAAAAAAGGAGTGTTCCGATTGATCCGACTGAACATTTTAGAATTGCTGGAAGAACAGCACCATACAAAATACTGGCTTTTTGTGCAGACGGGCATGAGCTACCGGGGCTATGACCGTCTGATCAAAAACCAAACCCGGTCCATCCGTTACGATACCATCGAAAAGCTTTGCAGAATCTTAAACTGCACGCCCAGCAGACTGTTTACCATCGTTCCGGAATCCGAAAAGACTGACGAAACATGATTGTTTAGGAGCGGTCATCTTTGTCAGTCTTTTTTTGCTTTGCGGTCTGTTTCCTGTGATACTGGATAGACCCCTTTCTCATCTGGTAATTGGTGGTGATCACCTTCATCTCTCCGTTTTTTTCACACATACGAAAACCCAGAAACGCTTCCGGCGTCCGGCTGTTGCCAAAGGTTTCAAATTCCAGCCCAAAGCTTGTCCGATACACGATCTTGTCCTCTCCGGCTTCCGCCGCCGTGATAAAGGCGTTGAAAAACCCGGTGTCAAATTCCAGCACGTCACAGCTTCCTTCGTCCAGCCCCCAGATCTTCAGTTTCTCGTCGGCCCGATTTTTTTCGGGCAGTCCCCTAAGCCCTTCCGTAAATTCCTCAAACCGCTTTTTCAACAGAGCGGCCGCGCTTTCCGCCTGCACCGCCGGATCAGGGGCAAACCCATAGGTCAGTTCTTTTTTCTTTTCCGACTCATAAAGCTGCGAAAAGCGCTTTCCCAGTTCCGACCCACCGCCCAGTTTCTCGTACTCCCGTTTCAGTCTGTACATCAGTTCCATAAAACTCTGTTCCATGGAAAGCTCCCGCAGGATTTTCCCACGATCGCAGTTTTTCGACGGGTTTTCCGAGGTATCTTTGCATCCGCATTTCCAGACGGGATCAGAAAACGTATAGGTTTCCCGGTAACCGTCCCTTTCCCCCTCCGCAAGCCTGCGCCCGTCCGTATAACCCAGCGCGGCCACATTGTAGGTCATCCGCCTCAGAGACGATCCGCAGGTTTTACAGCGAAGCCTTGCAAACGGAGAACGCCGCCGGCCTCTCTTTTTGACCGGTTCCTCCTCTCCGGCAGGTTCTTCCTGCCCCGTGCCGTTCAAAATGGCCTGCACCTTATTCCATGTGATCCTGTCGATGATCGGTTCATGGTGATCCGTCACATAATACCGGGGTACCTGCCCCTTATTGGGAATCGATTTGTGGGTAAGGTAGCTTTCGGTAATGGTTTTTTGCATAGCGGCGTCTCCCACGTACTTTTCATTCCGAAGCACATAATAGATGGCGTCGGTGCGCCAGCTTCTGCCGCTGACCGTGGTTTTTCCCATCTCGTTCAGCTGGGTCGCGATGGCTCTGCCGCTTTCTCCCTTTGCAAACTGCTCAAAAATATAACGCACTACCGCCGCCTGCTCCTCCACGATCCGCCATTCCCCGGTCTCGCTCCTGTCATAGCCCAGCATCCGGTCCAGATTGATCAGACATCTGCCCTCCCGAAAATTTTTCTGCAGGGACCAGCGGATATTTTCTGAAATACTCCTGCTCTCTTCCTGCGCGATAGAAGAATACAAGGTGAGAAACAGTTCACTGCCGGAATGCAGCGTATCTATATTTTCCTTCTCAAAATAAATGCCCACCGGCGGGCTGAGCCGCTGCAGCTGCCGGACACAGTCCAGCGTATCTACGGTGTTTCGGGCAAACCGGGAGATAGATTTGGTAATGATATAATCGATCTTTCCTTTCAGGGCGTCTTCCATCATATGATTAAACTGCTCCCTGTGGGCTCTGGACGTGCCGGATCGGGCTTCGTCCGCATAGATACCGGCCAGCTTCCACCCGGCTCTCTTTTGGATCAATTCCGTATAGAACGCTTTCTGCTTGGTATAGGAAGTCTGCTGGCTTTCATCTCCTGTAGAAACCCTGCAGTATGCCGCCACCCGCATATCCGACGCCTCATGGAGATTTCTTCTGGCCGGCGTCAGATGTTTCTTGGCCGGGATCACATCTACCTTGTAGCCGGCGCCGGAAACTGTCCCGTTCTCTCTTCCCCTTCTGCCCATCGTCTCTATCCTTTCCTTCCCGGTCCGTTCTTCCATTCCACGGGGTCTTTGATATGAAGATCCATCACAACCTGCGTCACGGTATTGTCAAACCAGCGCACTTCAAGATCAATGGGAGAGTATACCGTTACGGAGAGAACAAACGCCCTCACATACATCTGAGAAAACCCTTCCAGAAAGGCGTTTGTTCCTTCGGGATCCTCCGGCAGCGTCCTCATCCAGCGGATCGCCTCCCTGCGGCAGTCATAATCCCGCTCCATCTCATCCCAATAAGTTTCCAGCAGCGTAAGCTTTTGTTTCAGTTGTGACGCTTCCTCGGTATCAAGCTTTTCCCGGATCTGCCTGTTCAGGGATACGCGCTGTTGTTCAATGTTATCTCCCTGATGAAATTTCTCAAGCCTGTCCGCAAGCCATGAAACCGGCATGGCGTCAAGAGAAAACCGCTCCCAAAGGGCACGCCGCAGAGCAAAAAAAACCTGTGCCTCATACACCTTTTGAGCCTTGCAGACTGTCTTCCCATTGTTCAGCGCCGTAGAAGGGCAGAACCAGATAGGTCGGCTCTTTCTGTTTCTGGTATGATAAAACCTGCCGCATTGGCTGCAGACGAGTCGCCCGGACAGCATATACTGACCTTTTCCCTTATAGGCTCCCTCCGGCGCCTGTTTTTTCCTCTTTTGAACGGCGTCGAACAATTCCCGGCTGACAATAGCCGGATGGTGGTCCCGGATCATATACTGAGGCAATTCTCCCTTGTTCCTGCGGATCTTGTCGTCCATAAAATCAATCTTGTAAGTTTTATTCAGCAGCACGTCTCCCGCATACCGTTCCAGTTTCAGAACCCGTCCTACCTGCTCTGCCGTCCATCCCTGTTCTATGGTATCTTTCAGTTCGCCGGGCTTGGGATCTCTCCCTTCCCTGATCCGCTTGTGCCGTCTGGTCCACAAACTGTCCGGCGCCGGAATCCCGTCTTTATTTAAGCGCCGGGCGATCTCCACATATCTGCGGCCGCCGGCAGCCTCCGCAAAGATCCTTCTGACAACGGCAGCCTCTTCCTCCACAGGGACGATCTCTCTGTATGTGTATCCGCCCTCCGTATCCTTCTGTCCGTCATCCGCATACCGGTAGCCGTATATGGGCAGGTTCCTGACTTCTCCCTTTGGATATCGCTTTTCATATCCCCACCTGATATTGTAGGAAATACTGCGGCTTTCCTCCTGTGCCACCGCCCCCAGCGCCGTCAATATAAAATCACTGTTTACTTTTGCAGTATCCAGCCCTTCCCGTTCAAACAAGACCGTAACGCCATTTTCTGTCAGTATCTTCAGCGCCGTCACAAAATCCTTTGTATTTCTGGCAAATCTTGAAACAGACTTACACAATACCCGGTCAATGCGGCCTTCCCTGCAGTGGCGGAGCAGCCGCAAAAATCCTGTCCGCCTTCTTTCGGAGGTCCCGGAAATACCATAATCTGCATAGATGCCCGCCATCTGCCAATGGGGATGATCCAGAACGGTCTTGGTAAAATAGCGTTCCTGTGTCTCAAAAGAATCCTCCTGATTGGTATTTTCTGTAGAAACCCGAATGTAAGCTGCCACCCGGAGGGGACGATCCTCTTTTGTGGGACCTTGGTCCTTATAGATAAACATGCCTACCTCCACCAATTAACCTCCTTCCATTTGCAGACGCACGTACACATCCTATCTTTTGTGTACGAAAATCCGTGGGTAAAAAAAAGCCCCGGAGTAGCCTCCGAGGCCTTTTCTTTTCAACAAAACGACAGTTTCTTAATTAGGTATGATATGCTTTTTTTCAACAAAAGTCAACAAATTTTGAAGAAGTTCATTGTTTTCCTATAAAGTTTAAAAGCTGTCTTTCGGACAGCTTTGCCACGGACTTCTATAGTATCGCCGGATTTCAAAGATCTAAACAACCGGAAACGGATTCTTGCCTGAAAACAAGATTCTTTTACATTTCCCCGCCATTTCCGGCTAATATTCCCCAAATCGGGCATAAATAATTACATCTTTTGTAAAATCAAGGAGACGTTATGGACATCAAAACAACTTATCCGGCCATTGAAGATACAAAAAGCCTTGGACAGGCGCTGAAAGATCTGCGTCAGGCGCAGGAAGCATTCGCCGTCTTCACACAGGAGCAGGTCGACCGCATCTTTCTGGCTGCCGCCACCGCCGCAAACCGGATGCGGATCCCTCTGGCAAAAATGGCAGTGGAGGAAACCGGTATGGGCATTGTGGAAGACAAGACCATCAAAAACCATTATGCCGCCGAATATATATATCATACGTACAGGCATACCAGAACCTGCGGGATCGTGGAAGAAGACCGGTCCGCAGGCATCAAAAAGATACTGGAGCCTGCAGGCGTCATTACCGCGGTGATCCCCACAACAAATCCCACCTCAACGGCGATCTTTAAAACACTGCTGGCGCTGAAGACGCGGAACGCCATACTCATCAGTCCCCATCCCAGAGCCAAAAGCTGCACCATCGCCGCTGCAAGGACGGTGCTGGAAGCAGCCGTGGAAGCAGGCGCCCCCAAAGGCGTCATCCGGTGGATCGACGTCCCCAGTCTGGAACTGACCAATATGGCTATGAAGGAATGCGATCTGATCCTTGCAACCGGCGGGCCGGGCATGGTAAAAGCCGCTTATTCTTCCGGCAAGCCCGCCATCGGCGTGGGTGCCGGCAATACGCCGGCCATTATAGACGAATCCGCAGATATTGTGTCTGCAGTCAGCTCTATCATCCACTCCAAGACCTTTGACAACGGCATGATCTGCGCGTCGGAGCAGTCCGTGATCGTATCCGGCAAGATCTATAAAAAGGTAAAAGAGGAATTTCAGGCAAGAGGCTGTTATTTCCTGAATAAGGAAGAAACAGAACGGGTGCGCAAGGCAATCATCATCAACGGCTCCCTCAACGCAAAGATCGTAGGGCAGTCCGCCCACGCCATTGCGGCGCTGTCCGGCGTCACGGTGGAGCCGGCAGTAAAAATACTGATCGGCGAGGTAGAAAGCGTGGACAGCAGTGAGGAATTCGCCCATGAAAAGCTGTCCCCCGTCCTTGCCATGTACAAGGCCCAAAGCTTTGGGGACGCGCTGGACAAAGCCTCCCGCCTCATTACGGACGGCGGCTTTGGGCACACCGCTTCCCTGTATATCGACCCCGCCCATGAAGAAAAGATCGACCTTTTCGCGGACAAGATGAAGGCATGCCGTATCCTGATCAACACCCCTTCTTCTCAGGGAGGGATCGGAGACCTGTATAATTTCAGTCTGACGCCCTCCCTCACACTGGGCTGCGGCACTTGGGGCGGCAACTCTGCATCGGAAAATGTAGGCGTCAAGCATCTGCTGAATGTCAAGACCGTGGCGGAAAGGAGAGAAAATATGCTGTGGTTTCGGGTTCCCGGAAAAATCTATCAGAAACGGGGCTGTCTCCCCACCGCGCTGGATGAGTTAAAAACAGTACTGCACAAAAAAAGAGTCTTTATCGTTACAGACTCTTTCCTGTATCACAAACCTCTTATTTCTTTTTGCCTGTTTTCTCAACGGTCAGCCGACTGTTCCTCTACCATGATCCTTGTTCCCTTGA
>CANQQN010000082.1 GCA_947625995.1 uncultured Lachnospiraceae bacterium | reverse complement strand
CAATTTTTTATGTGCAAAATTCAAACGCGATTTACCGCACCGCTATGCCGTCTGCGCCGCAAATGCGCCTGAGCGCTTCTTTGTTGGAGCCGATGGCTATGGTATATCGTCCAATCTTTGTTTTTGTAAGGATCAGAGACATGATCACAATGAGGATCAGCATCCAGAGCATACCAATGGGAACGATGGTCCCATTTGGAAGTGTAAATTTGAATACACTGCGCACCCAGCCGTTCTCCGTACCCGCCGCAGGCCACACACCTGTGAGACCGCCGGCCAGAATAGACCCCAATCCTCTGGCGATCATCATGGTACACAATGTGGTGATAAAGGGCGGAAGCTCAAGGATCGATACGATCAATCCGTTAAAAAATCCCATCAGCGTACCCAGCGCAATGGTTACGAGGATTCCCACCCAGATCGGCATATTCTGGTGATTGATCAGGTAACTTCCCACGATGGAATAACAGACAAGCCCCGTGCCGATGGAAAGATCTACGCCGCCGGTAATCAGTGGGAAAGTCACGCCAATGGCCATCAACAGGATGTAATACATATATCCGAACAATGTAATGATAGTCGTATATTTTCTGAAATTAGGGCTCGCAATACTAAAGAAGGTGGTCAGCACGATCAGCACGCTGATGATCACGACTTTTTGAAAATCGATCTTATGCATGATACTGCTCTTTGTCTTTTCCTGTTTCATGATATCTGCCTCCCTTCCCTAGTCTCTCATGGTTGCCAGCTGCATGATCTTTTCCTGAGTAACACCGGCAATATCCAGTTCGCCGGTCTTTCTCCCTTCACACATGACAACGATGCGGTCACTCATACGGAGGATCTCTGTCATCTCCGAGGAGATCATGATGATGGACTTGCCCTCTTCCTTCACAAGCTTGTTCATCAGTTCATAGATTTCCTGCTTTGCGCCTACGTCGATTCCTCTTGTAGGCTCGTCAAAAATAAGGATATCGCAATTATTTACCAGCCATTTTGCCACGACCACTTTTTGTTGATTCCCGCCGGACAGATTCATGACCAGTTGGTCGATACCCGGCGTCTTTGTCTTTAAAGCCTCCACATATTTCTTGGTGATCTTGCGTTCCTTTTTGCCGTCGATAAAGATTCCCTTTACATATTCATCCAGACAAGCCAACGTGGAATTCTCTGTGATCGTCTTCTGCAGTACCACGCCGTACCGCTTTCTGTCCTCCGACAAATACCCGATGCCGGCTTTTACCGCATCCTGAGGAGTTTTTATATTGATCTTATTCCCGTTCAGGTAAATATCGCCGCTTTCCTTCGGATCGGCTCCAAACACCGCACGGAGTGTTTCCGTCCGTCCCGCGCCCATCAATCCGGCAAATCCGAGGATCTCGCCTTTCTTCAGTTCAAAACTTACATCACGGACCATACGTCCTGCATTCAGATGATCTACCTTCAGGACAACCGGCGCGCCGGGGGACACCTGACTTTCCGTTTTGGGATCTTCATAGATGACTCGACCCACCATCATATTGATGATGTCATCCTTGGTGCATTCTTCCGTAATCAGGGTCCCCACATAAGCGCCGTCCCGCATGACTGATACTCTGTCCGTTATTCTCTTAATTTCGTCCATGCGGTGGGAGATATATACGATCGCCATCTGCTGTTTACGCAGACTTCTGATAATCTCAAATAACCTGTCGATCTCCGCGTCTGTCAGCGCAGCGCTTGGTTCGTCAAAGATGATCACCTTTGCCTCATGGGAGATTGCCTTGGCGATCTCACACATCTGCTGCATGCCTACCGTCAGCTTGCTCATAGTCTCCTTCGGATCAATGTCGATATTCAGACGCGCAAACAGCTTCGCCGCTTCTTCATTCATTTTTGCATCATCAATAAATGGGCCTTTTCTGAATTCCCGTCCGATGAATATATTCTGGGCCACCGTAAGGTGTCCCATCATATTCAGCTCCTGATGCACGATCACAATGCCGTCCGCCTGCGCTTCTCTCGGATTGTTATAGGTAACCTCTCTTCCCTCATAGGTGATCGTTCCCGCGTCTCTGGTGTAAATACCGGTCAGCACCTTCATCAGCGTTGATTTGCCGGCTCCGTTCTCGCCCATCAGCGCAAGAACCTCTCCCTTTCTCACTTCCAGATCGACCTTATCCAGAGCCCGCACGCCGGGAAAGGATTTGTCGATACCTTTCATTGTTAAGATCACTTCACCCATGCGGCACTCCTCCTTAATTTTTTCTCTTCCGGCTCATGATGTCTGCAGTTACAGCCGCCAGTACGATCAGACCGGTCAGTACATACTGATAGGAAATGGTAAAGCCCATTGCCAGAATCCCTTCCTGCATCAGCGCCACGATCACCGCGCCGATAATGGAACCCAGAATGGAGGCAAGGCCGCCGGCCATGGATGTACCGCCCATGACACAGGCCGCAATGGCTTCGTTGTTGAAAGTATCGCCAAGACCCGGCTGTACCGTAGTGTAAGCGCCTACATAAAAGATTGCCGCGAGACCTGCCAGCATCCCGCAGATCATGTACGCGATCATCTCCCATTTCTTGGTGTTGACGCCTGACAGCCTGACAGCCTCTTTGTTGCTGCCGATACAGAGCATATATCTTCCCGCTTTGGTCTTGTTCAGCACCACTGCGCAGATCACCGCCACAAGGCAGAGCAGGATAAATCCCGTAGGAATATTATTCCATTTTACAAGATAACGGTACCATGAATTCGCGCTGCCCGACGCGGGCCACGTCACATTCTGGGTCTTGGTAAACACCGAACCGATCCCCTTGGCGATCTGCATGCTTGCCATGGAAGTGATGAACGAAGGCAGAAAACGATAGGAAACAAAATAGCCATTCAACGTGCCAAAGGCCAGACCGATCAACAGGCTGATCAGCAGGCAGAGGGGCAGAGGAACATTGTATTTCGTCAGGCAGAATCCGGAGATCAGCGCCGACGCGAACATGACCGGTCCCACAGAAAAATCAATGCCGCCCGTGGCGATCACAAACGTAACGCCAAGCGCCATAAATCCAATAAAATACGCGTAATTCAGCGCGCTCATGATCCTCTCATAGCTGACGAAAGTAACACCGGAATGCAGGATCGGCGTCAATATCGTAAAGACAATGTATAACAAAATGATCACACCGATAAGAACGATGCGGTTAAAACCAATGGCCTTTACCACTTTATTGTTTTTTATCTTTCCCACGTTCCAATTCCTCCTTTTCCTGAAGAAGCGCTTCTCCGTTTGCAAACCGGCTGCAGAATGTATCCCGCGCCGCTTTCGAGAGAATGGCAAAATCCTCCGTCATACCCAGCCTTTTCGGAAGTCCTTCGGATAATCTCCAAATATCCCGCGCCACCTTCCGCTGCCAGTCCTCCTCCTTTAATTCGGACAGGCCGAACAGCCGTTTGTGATAGCTCTTGCTGTCGCAGGTGTGCAGATACAGCCTGAGGGCGTTGCAGAGTTCCTCATACAAAACGGTTTCTCCCTCTTTCCCGTATCCGGCTGCCGCAGATGCGCCAAGCGCTTCCAGCGCTTTCTTCGCATCCCGTCTGGCGCTTCCTTTCATCAGTCTTGCAGTATTGTACAGACAGAGCAATTCCACCAGTTCCCAAAGGAACAGATCCACCCGGCGCCCGGTCTTTTTGTCCACATACCTCAGCGTCCAGAGTTCCCGACGGAGCGAATGCATCTGATCCGCGGTATTTTCCTTCTCCATAGCGTCCAGCATTGCTTTGCGCCGACCGGCGTCTGTTTCCTGATAATAGGAATCATAATGCTCTGACATCATATTCACCTCTTATATCGTAAGTATAGCTTTTCCTTTTAGATTAAAAAATAGAAAAAACTCCTGATAAAGGTTAAAATCTTACTGTTTTCCAATATCAGGCGTTTTTTCCACTGTTTTTCCTATTCAAATACTATATCTTGTGTTGCCTGCTTTCCAATAAAAGGAAACAGGAGCTTTTGTTTTTCCTCGGAATACATGTTATTTTTTGTGATCAAATGGGAATCCACGGAGATAAGCTTCTGGGACGTTTCCCCGTCGGCAAGTCGTATTGCCTCCTCAATACCGAGATATCCCATATTGAACGGGTTCTGGATCACAATACACCGGCAGACGCCTTCCTCCAGCTTCTCGATCTGGTCCGTGGAACTGTCGATCCCAAACACGGCCACCCGGTCGGAAAGCCCCATGTCCCTGACAGCTTGGGCAACGCCGGTGGATGAATACTCGTTCATCCCGGAGATCACGTTGATCTGCGGATGCTGCTTCAGCAGATCCTTTGTCAATGTGTACGCTTTCTGAAAGCTGGATTCACAAAAAAGCACTTCCTCCACCGCATCCTCGAAATCTCCCAGTCCCTGTCGGATTCCCTGCTCCCGCTCTATCGCGGTGGAACTGCCCTCCACATGCCCCATCAGGGCAATGTGCGGTTCCGCGGGAAGATGATTTTTCATATACTCTCCAAGCTGTCTTCCCATCTGTACATTATCCGTGGAGATCACCGCGGACGCCACATTTTCATCGGTAACAGAATCAATATAGACAAGAGGAATGCCCGCGTCCTTTACCTTTTTTAAAACCTGCGTATTTTCCGAATATGAGATCGGAGAGACCGCAATGGCGTCCGGCTTCATGTCTATGGCTTTCTCGATCAGTTCATTCTGCCGCCGGTAATCTGTTTCTGAATCTCCGGCCATGACAGACAGATTGGCGCCGTATTCCTTCGCTGCCATATTTGCTCCCGCAAGAAGCGTTGCCCAAAACTCATTGGCATTATCAACGATCTTGGGAATATAAATAATATAATGCGGCTCTTTTTTCCACGGATACGTGAACAAAAACAGCGCGCCGCCCATCAGCAGCACGGTAAGCGCCAGCAGGGCGCCTTTTGCAACTGCCTTTTTAAATTTCATAGCCGTACCCCTCCTGATCGTATGGGATCACAATACGCACGGTAGTTCCGCATCCCGGACTGCTCTCATAGTGAAGGCCGTACTCTTCTCCATAATACAGTTGAAGTCTGGACTGCACATTGTACACGCCAACCCCATTATTGGTATAATTCACCTTATGCTTCTTAAAAATATTTTTCAGTGTATCCTGATCCATCCCCTGCCCGCTGTCGGTAATGGAAATGACCACCCGGTCGCCTTCCCGTCTTCCGGTAATCTGCAGCCACCCTTTGTTTTCCTTATATTTAATGCCATGATAGATGGCATTCTCCACAAGAGGCTGTACTACCAGCTTTACAATACCGACCTGACGTATCTCCGGATCAATATCGATCTCAAACTCCAGCTTATCCCGGTAACGCATCTGCTGAATAGTCAGATAACTGCGGACATGGAGCATCTCCTGCTCAATGGTCACGATCTCCTGCTGGCTGTTTAAGGTAGAGCGCATCATCCGCGCCAGAGACGCGGTCATCAGCACGACTTCATCATTTTTTCCGCTTTCCGCCATCCAAATGATGGAATCCAGCGTATTGTACAGAAAATGCGGGTTGATCTGCGCCTGCAGCGCCCGCTGCTCACTGTGACGCTTCTGCCGCTGCTCCTCCTTATTTTCTTCGATGAGCCGGTGGATCTGATCCGTCATCACATTAAAGGACTGACTTAGGGCGCCGATCTCATTGTCCGGCACGTCCGTCATATCGACCTTGTTGAGATGTCCCGTGTCAGACGACTGCATCACATCTTTCAAAACCATCAGTGGTTTTGTGATCCTTCCGGCGATCAACGAGATCGCAAGCATGGCAAACAACAGGAGCAAAACGACAACAACAGCGTAGGTGCGCTCAATATCCTTCCGGTCCACCACCAGTTCGTCCATATAGGAAACGCCTACCACCGTCCAGCCGGTTTTTTCCGATCTGGAAACCGTGTAGAGCTTCGCGTCCCTGCCCTTTGTCTGAAAATAATTATCCCTGCACTCGAGGACCTCCTGTATGAGTTCTGATTTGATCCCGCTGTAGATCAGCTGCTGTTGAGGATGATACAGGATCTGCCCCTCCTGATCCAGAATATAAATGTAACCGCGTTTCCCAAGGCTGATCCTTTCACAGAGATCCTGAATTGCCTGATAGTTCAGATCTACAAACAACATTGCACCCCGGCGGTCTACATGGTACGGATCGCTTAAACGCCTGCTCAGCGTAACCACCCATGTATAAGAGCCGGACAAAATATTCTGCACATGCGAAGAAGACAGCGTAATGCCGCTTTCGCTTTCCATGGCCTGTTTGTACCACTGGGCATTCTGTATATCCGCATAAGGGTTTTCCGGCCTGCTGCCGTCCCCGATCATACGGCGGCCGTTGTCCGAGATCACGGCAATATTGTAAATATCCTCCCGGACATTCATCATTGTCGCAAACTGCTCCGCGATCTCCTCATGTAACTCCTGTTCCCTTTGCGCAGAAAGGGATTCCAAAAAAAGATAGTTGCGCACATTCCGGCGTTTGGAAACGATCTCCGAAATATTTTCCATATAAGTAATATAGGAATCTATATCGTTATTTACCTGATCAATCAGCTGTACCGTATAATCAATGGAATTTCTCCGGACATTTGCATCGGTATAATGCAGGGAATAGATAAAAAAAATGACCGAAACCAGAACCAGAAGCAATACCAGCGGCACAAGCAGCGATCCGCGTATGGTACGGATACGGAAGGATGTTTTTGATCCTTTCATGAGGTTCCTCTCTTCTCTCTTGCATATTCCGTAGGCGACATTCCCGTTGCTTTCTTAAAACAGATGCTGAAGTAGTGGGGATCGCTGTAGCCCACCTTTTCCGCGACCTCGCCGCTTTTTAAATTGGTCTGCTCCAGAAGCTTCCTTGCATGGGACATCCGGATATCCGTCAATACGCTGACAAAGGTCTCTCCCGTGGCGTCCTTGAAGATGGTGCTGAAACGGCTGGGGCTGATGGCCAGATAGCTGCACATGGCCTGCAGCGTCAGGTCCGGATCGTCATAATGCTTTTTCAGATAATCCATGGCCATGAGTACGGGTTTGCGCACGGAACGATTTCTGGCAAGCTCCAGTTCCACCGCCACTTCGCTGTAAAATATGATCAGACCCTGTATGGCGTCGTCAAACCGCTGAAAATTCGGAAGCATCTGCAGATACTGCTCTTCCCTTTCTATCATTTTAGGCGTGAACATGTCGGTACTTTCCAGTTCTCTCTGGATCGTCTGCACAAGCTGCAGAAGGGTAAAGGCTACCCGCTGCTTTTCAATGGGAAACACCTGCATGGAGGTCTGAATCCTTTCCAGCGTTTCTCTGATCCCTGCCTGATGATTGGTTCTGATATGTATGACCAGCGCTTCTATATCCTCCGTAAGTCTGGGAAGCTGTCCGCTGCCTGCCTCCACCGTCTGCATATCGATGATCTGCCCGCCTCCCATCAGATAACGGTAAGTAAGGGCGTTGCGGCTCTCCGTATAGCTGATATGGATATCCTTCCATCCGCGGACATACGTACCGATTCCGATAGAAACCGTAAGATCGGCTGCCTTCTTTATCTCAAAACTGATCCGCCGGCAGATCTCCATTACCGTATTCTGAAACTTTTTTGGATGATCGGTGCCAAACAGGATGACCGTCTGTGACTGCGTTCCCTGAAACACGATGCCGGCGTCGTATTCCCTGACGATCTCATCCGCTACGTTGAAGGATACAAAACTCATCAGGGTGCTTTTTTCCCGGTCTTCCTCCAGTACATATTCAAACATATCCATAGCCACCACGGCTACCCTGTAGTAGTCCCTGTCAAGCTGTATATGATTTGCGGCAAGCTCCGACAAAAGCTCCGCCGCCGGCATGGAAAACTCCATTAAATGCATGAGTACATTGGACCGGATCACATTCTGATTTTTTCTCATGGCGGATTTCATCTGCCGGTACTCCTCTGTCTGCTCATGTTTTTTATCCAGCTTTTTTTTCAGTTCTCTCAGGGTCTCGGACATTTCCGCGGCAGTCACCGGCTTCAACAG
>CANQQN010000081.1 GCA_947625995.1 uncultured Lachnospiraceae bacterium | reverse complement strand
GGCAAAAAAACCATTCTGTTCATTGATGAGATCCACCGATTCAATAAAGGGCAGCAGGATTATCTGCTCCCGTTCGTGGAGGAGGGAACGCTTGTGCTCGTGGGCGCCACCACGGAGAATCCTTATTTTGAGGTGAACAACGCATTGATCTCCCGTTCCATCGTATTTGAACTGCGATCTCTGGAGCAGAAGGATATCGAGAAGCTGATCACCCGGGCGGTTTATGATGTAGAAAAGGGCATGGGCGCCTACAAGGCGGAGATTGATGAGGAAGCGAAGGTGTTTCTGGCGGACGTGGCCAACGGAGATGCCAGAGCGGCGCTGAATGCGGTGGAGCTTGGTGTGCTTACCACGCCCAGAAGTGAAGACGGGCTGATCCACATCACCCTTCAGGTGGCGCAGGAATGTATCCAGAAACGGGCGGTGCGCTATGACAAGAGCGGCGACAGCCACTACGATACCATCTCTGCCTTTATCAAGAGTATGCGGGGTTCCGATCCCGACGCGGCGGTGTATTATTTAGCGCGGATGCTCTACGCCGGGGAAAGCGTCACCTTTATTGCCAGACGGATCATGATCTGCGCCGCGGAGGACGTGGGAAACGCGGATCCTCAGGCGCTGCAGGTTGCCGTGGCGGCGGCGCAGGCGGTGGAGCGGGTAGGCATGCCGGAATCCCAGCTGATTCTTTCTCAGGCGGTGATTTATGTGGCAACCGCGCCCAAGAGCAACGCCTGCACCAACGCCATCTATGAAGCCACCCGGGCGGTGCAGGAATATGAGACCGCGCCGGTGCCCTCGCATCTTCAGGACAGCCATTATAAAGGCGCGGGTAAGCTGGGGCACGGGATCGGCTATCAGTATGCCCACGATTTTCCCAAGCATTACGTGAAACAGCAGTATCTTCCGGACGGACTGACGGACAAAGTATTCTATGAGCCCACGGACAACGGGTATGAAAAACAGATCGCGGCTCATATGAAGTGGCTGAAGGAAGAATAGTAGGATTTTGGATCTGACATTGCCGGCTGTCTGACCAATGGAGAGGCGTCTGTCGGTAAAATAAAGAACGGGAGTACAAAGAAAAGCGGAGAGAAATATGAAAGAACTGAAGCACAGGTTTCCACAGATAAATAAAGGGGGTCTTCTCTCCTATGGCGGCGATCAGGGAAGCCACCCACGGAAACAGATCCAAAAATACGGCTGCGGGATCGTCAGCAGCGTGGATCTGCTGCTTTACCTGCATTTGTACCGGAAAGGCTGCCAAAGCAGTCTTTTTGATGACTGCAGAGAGTCTGGGGTGACGCTTTCGCGGTACAATGAATGGGTGAGCGCCATGAACAGAAAGTATCTTCCTGTCATTCCGGGCTTCGGCATAAACGGTCTGTCTCTTGTCATAGGTCTGAACCGGTATTTCCGGCGCAATGAGATTCCTTTTCGCGCCCGCTGGTGCGTAAGCAGGCGGAAACTGTGGCAGAGGATGGATGAGATGCTTTCAAAGGATCTGCCGGTGATCTTTTCGGCGGGACCAAATTTTCCTCTTTTCTGGGGAAAGAACAGCCTCAGATTGTATGCGCGGTCCGGGGAAGATTACAGGCAGGTGAACAGTGTCAGAGCCCACTACATGACGGCCACGGCCGCGGACGACGAGTGGGTGCAGTTGTCTTCTTGGGGCAGAAAATATTACATCAATAAAAAAGAGTATGAAAGCTATGCAAAAAACCACAGCAGTTTTATCATCAGTAATCTGGTGCTTTTAAAGCCGGATTTTTATTCTTGAACCTGCCTTTTAATCATGGTAATATATACCCATAGGCTATCGATTGTTAAATCAGGAAAGGAACATACATATGACGTTAAATGAGAAAGCATTGGAGCTGCACAGGGAATGGAACGGCAAGGTTGAGACGGTTTCCAAAGTCCGTGTAGAGACCAGAGAGGATCTGGCGCTGGCTTACACACCGGGCGTAGCGGAACCCTGCAAAGTGATCGCGGAAGATCCCGAGGCGGCTTATGTATATACGGGAAAGGCCAATACCGTGGCCGTCGTTTCCGACGGCAGCGCGGTTCTGGGGCTTGGCAATATTGGTGCTCTGGCGGCTCTGCCGGTGATGGAAGGCAAGGCTATTTTGTTTAAGGAGTTTGGCGGCGTCAATGCGGTGCCCATTTGTCTGGACACGCAGGATACAGAGGAGATCATCCGTTGCGTGGCGGCTCTTGCTCCGGCCTATGGCGGGATCAATCTGGAAGATATCAGCGCGCCCAGATGCTTTGAGATCGAGGAACGGCTGAAAAAAATGCTGGATATCCCCGTGTTTCACGACGATCAGCACGGCACGGCCATTGTGGTGCTGGCAGGCATCATCAACGCATTGAAGGTAACGGGAAAGAAAAAAGAGGACTGCCGGATCGTGGTAAACGGCGCAGGCAGCGCAGGCATCGCCATCACCAAGCTGCTGCTCACCTATGGATTTCCCGATATCACCATGTGCGACAAGTGCGGGATCATTTCCAAAAGCACCGAGGGACTCAACTGGATGCAAGAGCAGATGGCGGAGGTGACGAATCTCAGGCAGCAGACAGGCGGCCTTGCCGATGCTATGAAAGGTGCGGATATTTTTGTGGGAGTTTCCGCTCCCGGTATTGTCAGCGAGAAAATGGTTGCTTCCATGAATACAGATGCCATTCTGTTTGCCATGGCCAATCCGGTGCCGGAGATCATGCCGGATCTTGCAAAAAAGGCCGGTGCCCGGGTGGTAGGTACAGGACGCAGTGATTTCCCCAATCAGGTAAACAACGTGGTGGCCTTCCCCGGCATCTTTAAGGGTGCGCTGGAAGGCAGGGCAAAACAGATCACGGAGGAGATGAAGCTTGCGGCGGCGTTGGCCATTGCAGAGCTTGTTTCCGATGAGGAATTAAATGCGGACCATATCTTGCCGGCAGTGTTTGACCAAAGAGTGGCGGAAGTGGTCAGTCAGGCTGTAAAGAGCCATATCAGATAAGATGATATGAGGTGAAGGGAGGCAGATGATGTCTGAGCCTTTGACGCTTTACAAATTAATTGTTTTATATATGCTTGATAAAGTAAATTTTCCCATGACCAATGCCCAGCTTTCGGATTTTATCCTGACGCAGGGCTACACGGATTACTTTAAGTTTCAGCAGACCATGTCGGAGCTTCTGGAGTCCGGTCTGATTCAGGGAGAGACCATCAGGAATAATACTTATTATACAATACAGGACAAAGGCCGGGAAACCTGTCATTTCTTTCAGGGGAAGATCTCTTCGGCAATCAAGGAGGACATCCACAGGTTTTTGCGGGAAAACGAATATGAACTGCGGGAGGAGGTATCCGTCCTTGCGGATTATGACAGATCCGGCAGAGAATATGAGGTGCAGCTTCGCGTCCGCGAGCAGGGCAGCGATATGATGAAGCTTTTTCTGCGGGTGCCCTCGGAGGAGCATGCAAAAGTCATGTGCCGCCGGTTTGAGGAAAAAAACCAGTCGGTCTACGCATATTTAATGAGGCAGCTACTGACAGACGATGAAAAGAAGGAGTGAGTTTTCTGAAGACGAAACAGGCCATACAAAAGGCGTTTAACGAATTAAAATCCATTACAAAGATCGATTTTCAGTTATTTAATATTCAGGGGCAGCCGGTGGCGTTTACGGTGGCGTCGTCCTCGGAAACGGAAAAGAACGTCCGGAATTTTCTGGATTCTCAGGCGGAAGGACAGGAGATCGGCGGCATCCAGTTCTTCAGAGTCCGTGTCAGGGGCGAGGAGGATTATGCTCTGTTGCTTTCCGGCGCGGGAAACGAAGTGTATATGGCCGGTAAAATGGCTGTCTGTCAGGTGGAAAACCTGCTTCTAGCCTATAAGGATACGCAGGATCTCAACAGCTTTCTGCAGAATCTGATCCTTGACAATCTGCTGTGGATCGACATTCACAACCGGGCGAAGCAGTTAAAGATCGAGTCAGAGGCAAACAGAGGCGTGTTTGTGATCGAGACCAGAGAGGAAACGGACAACAGCGCGCTGGAGATCGTAAAGGGGCTTCTGGATGAAAAGGATTTCCTTACTACCGTTGACGCCCATAATATCATTATGATCAAGCATTTTCCGGAGGACGCCGGAGAAGAAAAAATGATGGCTGTGGCAAAGATGCTGTTAGATATGCTGAATGCAGAGGCTATGGCAAAGGTGCGTATCGGTTTTGGCACTATGGTGAAGGAACTGACGGAGGTTTCAAAGGCTTACAAGGAGGCAAAGCTTGCGCTGGACGTGAGCAGGATCTTTTATGGGAAGCAGCCTATTGTGGCTTACAGTATGCTGGGGATCGGCCGCATCATCTATCAGCTTCCCCTCCACCTCTGTGAGATGTTCATCGACGAGATCTTTGGCGGGAAGCTGCCGGATGAGATCGACGAGGAAGCCCTGAATACCATTCACAAGTTTTTTGAAAACAATCTGAACGTTTCCGAGACTTCCAGACAGTTGTTTGTACACCGCAACACCCTTGTGTACCGGCTGGAAAAGATCCAGAAGGTGACAGGGCTTGATATCCGGGTGTTTGAGGATGCGATGACTTTCCGGATCGCGCTGATGGTGATCGATTATATGAATTATCTGAAAGAACAAGAGCAAGAGTAAAGGAGAGATGACCATGGTTAAATTACATGAGGGAGGCGTTTATCTGCTGCATCAGAACGAGATTATCGACGATGGAGCGGAGGCTGCGGCGATCCTTGCCGCGAAGCTGGGAACTGCGCCTTCAAAAGAAGAAGCAAAGAAAAATACGATAGCCTATGGCATTCTGGAGGCGCACAATACCTCCGGAAATATGGAAAAGCTGCAGATCAAATTCGACAAGCTAACTTCCCACGATATTACCTTTGTGGGGATCATTCAGACGGCGAGAGCCAGCGGGCTGGAAAAGTTTCCGGTGCCTTATGTGCTGACCAACTGCCACAACAGCCTCTGCGCCGTGGGCGGTACCATCAATGAGGATGATCACATGTTTGGTCTGACCTGCGCGAAGAAGTACGGCGGCGTTTATGTACCGCCTCATCAGGCAGTGATCCACCAGTTCGCCCGGGAAATGCTGGCAGGCGGCGGCAAGATGATCCTTGGCTCCGACAGTCATACCCGTTACGGCGCCCTTGGCACCATGGCCATGGGAGAGGGCGGACCGGAGCTTGTGAAGCAGCTGCTCTCAAAAACTTATGATATCAATATGCCCGGTATCGTGGGCGTTTATCTTACAGGGACCCCCGCAAAGGGCGTGGGGCCTCAGGACGTGGCGCTGGCCATTATCGGCGCGGTGTTCGCAAACGGATATGTGAACAATAAGGTTATGGAATTTATCGGCGACGGCGTTGCCAATTTAAGCGCGGACTTCCGTATCGGCATCGACGTGATGACTACGGAGACTACCTGTCTGTCTTCTATCTGGAAGACGGATGATACCATTCAGGAGTTTTATGAGATTCACAAACGTCCGGAGGACTATAAGGAACTGGCGCCCGGCGACGTGGCCTATTATGACGGTATGATCGAGGTGGATCTTAGCGCGGTCAAGCCCATGATCGCCATGCCTTTCCACCCCAGCAACACCTATACCATCGAGGAACTGAACGCGAATCTGATGGATATTCTGGAGGATGTAGAGAAAAAGGCGCTGGTAAGTCTGGACGGCGCGGTGGATTATACGCTGAAAGATAAGGTGAGAAATGGAAAGCTCTATGTGGAGCAGGGCATCATTGCTGGATGTGCCGGCGGCGGCTTTGAAAATATCTGCGCGGCGGCGGATATCCTGAAAGGAAAGAGTATCGGCGCCGACGCCTTTACCCTCAGCGTTTATCCCGCAAGTATGCCTGTGTATATGGAACTGGTGAGAAATGGCGCGGCAGCGGATCTGATGGCGACAGGCGCTGTGATCAAGACGGCGTTCTGCGGCCCCTGCTTCGGCGCAGGCGACACGCCCGCCAATAACGCCTTCAGTATCCGCCATTCCACCCGCAACTTCCCCAACCGTGAGGGAAGCAAGCTGCAGAGCGGCCAAATCTCTTCCGTGGCGTTGATGGACGCCCGCTCCATTGCCGCTACGGCAGCCAATAAAGGCTATCTCACGGCAGCGACGGATCTGGATGTAGAATACACCGGCAGGAAATATCACTTTGACAAGAGCATTTATGATAATCGTGTGTTTGACAGCAAGGGCGTGGCGGATCCTGATACGCAGATCCAGTTCGGTCCCAATATCAAGGACTGGCCGGAAATGAGCCCGCTCACCGACAACCTGATCCTGAAGGTGGTTTCTGAGATTCATGATCCCGTCACCACTACCGACGAACTGATCCCCTCCGGAGAGACTTCCTCCTATCGCTCCAATCCGCTTGGACTGGCGGAGTTTGCCCTTTCCCGGAAGGATCCTGCCTATGTGGGCAGGGCAAAGGAGATTCAGACTGCGGAGAAGGCAAGAGTGGCCGGGGAGAAGCCAACGGAGGCTCTGCCTGAACTGAAGCCGGTGATGGAGACGCTGCTTGCAAGCTACCCACATCTGAACCGCAGCAATATCGGCTTTGGCAGCACCATCTTTGCGGTGAAGCCCGGCGACGGTTCCGCAAGAGAGCAGGCGGCTTCCTGCCAGAAGGTGCTTGGCGGCTGGGCGAACATTGCCAATGAGTACGCCACCAAGCGGTATCGTTCCAATCTGATCAACTGGGGCATGCTGCCCTTCCTGATCGACGAGGGAGAGCTTCCTTTTAAGAATTTGGATTATCTGTTCATTCCGGATATCCGCAAGGCAGTGGAGGAGAAGGCTACAGAGATTCCCGCCTACGTGGTGGAGAAGGACGGCCTGAAACCGATCACGCTGCGGATGGGCGAGTTGACGGACGACGAGCGGACGATCATTCTGAAGGGTTGTCTGATCAATTATTATAAGGGCTGAGCATAAAGGTTGATAAAAAAAGCTGTTAAAAAGGCGTTCCGGACGGGAAGAGCATTCCTGCCGGGACGCCTTTGGTTTTCAAAAAAATGATCGGTTTTGCAGCAAACACGGCAATTTTCTTGTTTTGCTGCGCCATTTATTTTCACGCGGAAATCAAAACTCGCCCTTAACAGGGCTCAGACAAATGATTTCTGCATGAAATTATGCTCGCAAAACATACGAAAATCTGCCTGCCGTTTGCTTGCAAAACCGACTCTTTTTTCGGGAAACCGATTGACGTTTTGCCATAAAATTTCTGGATTGATGAAATGGCAATGAGTATATGGATTCAGGATGGTTTCTTTTGGAAATGGAAGGATCCTGAACGCTCACGTCTTGTTTTTACGATCCCGTGGGTTTTCTTTATGAGGGGCCTTTTTCTGAGACTGTTCTTTCGCAGACGGCGTATCCTGCGGCGTTTTTCTCTGGGGCTGTTCTTTCTGAGATAGCGCATCCTGAGGGGCCTTTCTCTGGGGCTGTTCTTTCTGAGATAGCGCATCCTGAGGGGCCTTTTCATGGGGTTGCTTTGTGGCCAGCCGGTCATTCACAGAACTTCGCAGCAGCTTGTACACAGTGGCGGTGGCCGGTACGCTGATGATCATGCCCACGATGCCCATAAGGCCTCCAAATACGGTGATCGCCGCCAGCACCCACATGCCGGGCAGGCCGATGGAGGTGCCCACCACTCTGGGGTAGATCAGGTTGCCCTCAAACTGCTGCAGGATTACGATAAAGATCACGAAAAGCAGCGCCTGCAGGGGATTGATGGTCAGAATCATGAAAGCGCCTATGGCAACGCCGATGTAAGCGCCCACAATAGGGATCAGTGCGGTAACGCCCACTACGGTGCCGGTCATGGCGGCATAAGGAAAACGGAAGAGGAGCATTCCCAGCGTACACAGGGATCCCAAGATCAACGCCTCGGTGCATTGACCTACAATAAAGCTGGAAAAAGTGCTGTTGGCAGTGTGGGCAACAGTCATGATTTTATCAACGATTTCAGGTTTTATCCATGCCTGCATGAGCTTGTGAAGCTGTCGGAGCAGCCGTTCCTTGTTAAAAAGAAGGTATAGGGAAAAGACAAAAC